>NZ_KB291397.1:27541-46300 GCF_000318295.1 Capnocytophaga sp. oral taxon 326 str. F0382 | reverse complement strand
GAGCTGGGTGAATTTCATCGCTTTGATGGTAAAACCAGCAGCGATAATGTCGGTAAGGATAGCCCCTATATAGCCTTTTTCAACGGCATCGGGCTTAATCATTGTAAGGGTTCTGTTTGTAGTCATTGTATGTTGTTTTATTAGTTTCAGCCACAAAGGTACAAAAATTTTTTCAAAAAAACTTGCTATGTAATAAAAAAGTAGTACATTTGCAGCGGCAAGTCCTACACGACCAGCTCCTGAAAAATCCTCCAGGGTGGGAACACAGCAAAGGTATTCGGTTGTAGCGGTGCGATGTAGGTAGCTTGCCACTTTTTTTGTAATTTGTCGATTTGACAATTTGCTAATTTTGATATTTGCAAATTAGCTCGTACGCTTCTTGTACTTGTTTGAATTTTTCTTCAGCGCCTTTTTTGATGGCAGCATCTTCAGTAATCACTCTATCGGGGTGATATTTTTTTGCCATATTTCTATAGGCTTGTTTTACTTCCTCAGCAGTGGCATTGGGCTGTAATCCTAAGATAGCGTAGGCTTTTGCTAAGGCATTGGGCGTGGTGTTATGAGGGTTGTTATTATCGTTTTGGCTACTGCCAAACATTGCCTTGATACTCTCAAAATCACTGTTTTCAATAGCAAAATGATAAGCAATTTCTCGTATTTGTCGAACTTCTTCCTCACTTATCACCCCATCCGATTCGGCAATACCAAATAAGAAATACAAGATTTGCAATCGGGTTTCGTAGGTAGTACGCACTCGCACATAGATGGCTACACGTGTGGCATCTATTGCTCTGTTCTTTATGAGCTCGTTGAAACTTCGAAAGACCTCATTAGCGCGTTCCTTTCCATATAAGCGCACGAATTGCAAGCGCACAAAATCGAGTTCAGTTTGCGTAACGCGACCGTTGGCTTTGATAACGAGAGAGCAGAGGGAGAGGAGGTTGAGTTCGAAAGTTGCGGGAGAGATATGGGGGCGAAATAGATTGTCAAAACCCTTTGTAGTATTGGGTAGATTAGCTAATCGTTGGAAGAGAAGGAAGCATAGGATACCTATGAGGATGATAAAGAAAGTCATTTGTTTATGTTACAAAGGTTTTTGTTTGTTACTTCTGAAGTAAATAATTCTGATAAGATTTTCCTCTTCTAAGACTTGATAATACATAACAAATTTTCCATTTAGAAAATTACGCTTATATAATATATATTGAGCTAAAAAGTATGGGGATAGACTAATTTCTTCTTCTAATTTATAAAGGGCATCATCTATTTTATCAGAGTGAGATTTATTGTGATTATCTCAATAATTAAGATTTTCAAGATAACTCAATTCAGCTTGTGTAGACCATTTTATTTTCATACTTCCTTTCTCTTGCTTTTCTGTGAATGTCAGCACTATCTTACAAGCATTCCCATTTCAGCTTGTTGTTTTGAAATTTCAACAAGGTGTAAATCTTCTTCTGATAAATCATCAGAAAAATCATAATACATATCAGGATGATTGATAATTCCAAAGTTTAAATTTAGCAAGGCAGCTTTAGCGCTCTCTAATGAAATTCCTTTAGGAGGTTTTATGATAAGTGTATTTTTCCATATCATAAGTGTTATTTTTTGCAAAGATACAAAACAATTGATAATTAGCAATTTCTTCTTATAGAAAACATCGTTAATGTATTCTACTAAATTATTTATGATAGAGGTAATCCTATTTTTGAGGCAAAATTTTAATAACGGAGTTTTTTCTCTTTAACTCCTAAGTATGAATAAGTAACGAAAATTGTTAATAACTTTGTTGATAACTATTTTAATTTTGTTGATAACCTATTACTTTATTCTGTACCTTTGCACCAGCAACTAAGAAAAAATCACTTCCCCTTTTTAGGGAATTTATAAAAAGCAATATTATACAATGTACTATATATGAGAGGTTTATATAAATCCCTCAGCACTCTTTTTCACCTGAACGAAATAATAATAAATAAAAAATTATGAGTAAATTCACTAAGCTTACAGCAGAACAGCTTCAAACAAAGCGTAATTTCATCGAAAATTACCTACAATCTCACAATGCCGCTACTGGGTCTCTCTTCGATGCCAATGCCAATGTGGCACATAAAAACATCGCTACAATGGAGGCAGAACTCAATAAAGATATCAATATCCAAGTGAACCGTTCGCTCGTGTCTCACAAAATCGAACAGCTCTTTGGTAAAGAATTAGCCGATGAGTATATCCGTCAGATTGAAGAACACGAAATCTACGTGCACGACGAAACGAGCCTCAAACCTTATTGTGTGAGCGTTTCGATGTATCCTTTGCTCTTGGACGGACTTGTAAAACTCGGTGGTGAAAGCAAAGCTCCGCAACACTTGGCTAGCTATTGCGGGTCGTTCGTGAACTTCCTCTTTTCCGTTTCCTCTCAGTTTGCAGGAGCGGTAGCAACGGTAGAGTTCCTAATGTACTTCGACCATTTTGCGCGTAAAGACTATGGCGACGATTATCTCAATACCCACCGTGAAGTGATAGAAAACGAACTGCAACACGTAGTATACGCTATCAATCAGCCAGCAGCAGCACGTGGCTATCAGTCAGTATTTTGGAACATATCGCTGTATGACCGCCCTTATTTCGATTCGATGTTCGGTACATTCGTTTACCCCGATGGTAGCAAACCTTCTTATGAGTCTTTAGACAAGCTCCAACAGTTCTTTATGCATTGGTTCAACATCGAGCGTACCAAAGCGATACTCACTTTCCCTGTGGTAACCGCAGCAATGCTCACTAAGGACAAACACGTGTACGACGAGCATTTTGCGCGCTTCTGTGCCAAAGAGCTCAGCGAAGGGAATGCCTTCTTTATCTATCAATCAGACAATGCCGACTCCTTGGCAAGTTGCTGTCGTTTGCGCAATGAAATTTCCGATAACACCTTTAGTTATTCACTTGGGGCAGGAGGTGTTTCTACCGGTAGTATTAATGTGATAACTATTAATATGAATCGCCTTTACCAAAAACACTTGTCGTTGGAACGCACCTTAGATAATATCCATAAATACCAAGTAGCTTATCGTGCTATTGTTCAGGATTACAAAGATGCGGGTATGTTACCAGTGTACGATGCGGGCTTCATCTCGCTTGATAAACAATTCCTCACTATCGGTATCAACGGAATGGTGGAAGCTGCCGAGTATTTAGGCATTCGCATTTCCGACAATCCTGACTATAAGGCATTCATCAACAAAAACCTCAAACTAATTTACGACAAAAATAAGGAAGCTAAAGCTAAATACGGCTTTATGTTCAATACCGAGTTTGTACCTGCCGAGAATTTAGGTGTGAAGAATGCTGCTTGGGACAAAGCCGATGGCTTGCAAGTGCCACGTGATTGCTACAATTCGTATTTCTACATTGTGGAAGATAGCTCTCAAAACCTTATCGATAAGTTCTATTTACACGGAAACGACTATATACAGTACTTAGACGGCGGTTCGGCTTATCACTGCAATCTCGAAGAATACACCACTGCTGAAGGTTTTTATAAGTTGCTAAATGTAGCCGCTAAAACGGGTTGTAACTACTTCTGCTTTAATATATGTGTAACCGTTTGCAACGATTGTGGCTATATCGATAAACACACACACGACCACTGCACCCATTGTGGTTCTGAAAATATCGACCACGCGACACGGGTGATAGGCTATCTCAAACGCATTACTAATTTCTCTAAAGACCGACAAAAAGAAGCTAAAATACGTTACTATGGGAACGCTACGGTATAGCAGTTACGATATAGTCCTCCAAGAAGTACCCAACGAGATATCCCTGTGTTTTACCATCACAGGGTGTCCGTTAGGCTGCGAGGGTTGCCATTCCGAATATATTTGGGACGGTAGCAAAGGCTGTGCGCTTACTAATGAAGGTTTGGAACAACTGCTTAGCAAGTATGAAGATATGATAAGCTGTGTGCTGTTTATGGGAGGCGAGTGGCAGGTAGAGACCCTGCTCTCGCTTATCTTCCAAGTGAAGTGCAAACGGCTGAAAACGGCACTCTATACAGGACTCAACCTCAAGCAAGTACAGCGCAAATACCCTGAGTTGTTAGGGTGTTTAGACTACATCAAAACCGGCAAGTGGTTACCTAAACTCGGAGGCTTAGACAGCCCCACCACCAATCAAGAGTTTTTAAACCTACAAACCGGAGAGGTGATGAATAAGCTGTTTTATAAAAAAGGTAAAAGATAAAAATAGTTGCCTGTTAAGGGAAAATACTTCATAAATTCCTTTCCTAATTTCTTTTGGTTCTTGATATAATGTGGGGGCACATCTAAGGTGTCGTTTTGGTATATATCAGAAAAAGAAACGTGGATCGCTTTTTCATTCTGAGCAAGTCCTGTGATATACAAATTGATACTATTGGCAACAGAAGCAGTGGGTATGTTTTCAAATTCAATGCTTGTAGTATCAATAGGAGTATCAGTGTTTTCTGGGTCTTGACTATATTGGATAATTTGAGATTCTGGGCTATATTCTTTTATACTATCAGATACATAAATTTCGCCTATAGTAGAGGTTGATTTATTTTTACAGCCGTCGCAACTACTAACAGTAGCTAATAGCAAAAGGGAAAGGGGAATGTATTTCATATATTGGAGAGGTTGAAAATGCAAAAATAGTAAAAATTCTTCATTGTCAATTGTTCATTATCAATTAATTTGTATCTTTGCCATACCAATTGGCAAATCAATGAAAATAGCAATCTATATCCGACAATATTCTACCGAAAATGAAGCTATACTGCGCGAACTCTTCTCTCACCTCTTGCCCGATGACGAGGTATTTATTGAATGTGAAATCCTTAAAGAACTGAATATCCGCTCTCACCAATTCCTCAAAGCTAAACCCTTTAGCTCATTTGCCGACCTCGATAATTCGTACGAGGTAATGCTCACCATTGGGGGCGACGGTACCCTGCTGAAAGGTATTACTTATCTCCGCAATTTACAAATACCTATTTTAGGTATCAATTCAGGGCGTTTAGGTTTTTTAGCAAATGCTCATAAAGACGACTTGCAAAACGTTTTTCTGCAATTGCGCGACAAAACTTACGAAGTGGTGGAACGCTCGGTGATAGAAGCTGTCTATGCCGATAGTGGCGATCCGGTAGACCCTATAAATTTCGCCCTCAACGAAATTACCGTTACACGAAAAAATACAGCCTCAATGATTACTATCGATACTGAGTTAAACGGTGACTTCCTCTCATCGTATTGGGCTGACGGACTTATCATTTCTACCCCTACAGGCTCTACAGGCTACTCGCTGAGCTGCGGCGGCCCCGTAATTTTACCTACAGCTAAAAACTTTGTCATTACCCCCATCGCACCGCATAACCTCAATATGCGGCCGCTCATCATCCCCGAAGATACTGAAATTAAACTCACTATCTCAGGACGGGAAAAGAAATTCCTTTTATCGTTAGATTCTCATATCAAATCGGTAGACAAAAAGCACTCTATTATTGTACGCAAAGCACCTTTTGTAGTGAAAATGATACGATTAGACGGCGATAGTTTTATCAATACACTAAGATACAAACTACTCTGGGGTGAAGACAGAAGAAACAAATAACTTAATACCCCCTAACCCCTGATACCTGACCCCTATCCCCTAAAAACTTGTTTATAACTATTACTTAAAAAATGATAAATAAATTTGCTTCTCTCGCTTTTCTGTATATACGAATCCAAGTCTAAAATAAGCAAATTTATTTTTTAGAAAATTATCAACAGTGATACAACAGTTATCCACAATTGCTCTTTTAAAAAATTATCCACAAAATGCAGTTAAATAATCGTTGGACAGTTATCAACAGTTTTGCCTAAAATATTCATTTTAAAATCCGTAAATCGTTTTTTATTGTTAATAACTAATCATAAATCACATCAACTGAAAAAAGCAAATTTTTAAGCCTATTTTTTTACCTCCTATTCACACCCTCATAATAATAACCTTCTTTTTTTAAAAAAATATTTTTTTCAGTTTATAATTTAGAGATTGTTGATAACTCAAAAATGATTATCTTTGCATTTAGTCACATTGCTGTGTGGCTCACATCTAAAAAAGAAATTACTATGAAAAAAACAAATAAAACTCAAAAACAAGGAAAATCAGGAAAATCTAAAAAGAATAAGAGTTTAGCTAAGCGCAACAAGCAAGAGCTTATCAAAGCGATTTTCTCGGTGTTACAAGAACACCCCGAAGAGGGGTTCAACTACAAGCAAATCGCTGCCAAACTCCACATTACCGATGCACCACGTCGTGATATGCTGGTGAAACAACTCGTACAACTGAAAGAAAAAAAACGCATCGTAGAAATCGACCGTGGGAAGTATCAAGCTATCCCTATGCAACACTACTATGTAGGTACGCTCGATGTGAGTGCGCGCGGCAATGGTTATGTAATAGTTGATGGTTTAGACAACGACATTTTTGTAGCACAGAATTTTCTAAATAAAGCCCTCCACGGCGATTTGGTGGAAGTGTATGTATTTCCGCGTTTTAGAAATCGCAATAAGATGGAAGGAGAAATCAGTAAGGTATTAGAACGCAACAAAGTGCGCTTTGTAGGTACTGTGCAAATGCACAAAAACTTTGCCTTTGTCGTCCCTACCGATGCTCGTATGTATACTGATTTCTTTGTGTTGAAAGACAAACTCAATGGTGCTCAAGATGGCGACCGTGTGATTGTGCGCATAGAAGATTGGAAAGACAAAAGCGATTCGCCTATGGGGGTAGTGGAACAGATACTCGGTAAACCAGGGGAGCAAACTACCGAAATGCACTCTATCTTAGCCGAATACGGTCTGCCGTACACCTATCCAGAAGAGGTAGAAGCCTTTGCTAAAAAGTTAGACCTTTCCATTACTGATGAAGAGATTGCCCGCCGTCGTGATATGCGTGAAACCCTCACTTTCACTATCGACCCTCGTGATGCAAAAGACTTTGATGATGCACTGTCGTTCAAACTTTTGGAGAATGGTAACTACGAAATTGGCGTACACATTGCCGATGTATCACACTACGTGAAAGAAGGCACTATATTAGACGAGGAAGCATATAACCGCGCTACTTCTGTGTATTTGGTAGATAGGGTAGTGCCAATGTTGCCCGAAATACTCTGTAACTTTGCTTGTTCACTCCGTCCCGATGAAGATAAATACACCTTTTCCGCAGTGTTTGAGATGAATAAGAAAGCCGAAGTGGTAGATATTTGGATAGGACGCACTGTAACACACTCGTCATTTAGGTTTGCTTACGAAGAAGCACAATCAGTAATAGAGCAAGCCAAAGTAGGGGAGGAGTACACCATTCCTGCCGAAACTTCCATTACCGATAAAGAGCGCTCAGTACCTGCTAATGTGGTAGAGGCTATTCTCACACTCAATATCTTAGCCGAAAAACTTCGCGGTAAGCGTATGCGTTTAGGAGCTATTACTTTTGATAAAGTAGAAGTTAAATTTGACCTCGATGAAAACGGCAACCCTACAGGGGTATATTTCAAAGAAAGCAAGGAAGCCAACAAGCTGATTGAAGAGTTTATGCTCTTGGCTAACAGAAAGGTAGCTGAGTATGTAGCCAAAATGAAAAAGACCTTCGTATACCGCGTACACGATGAACCCGATGCCGATAAACTACAACAGTTCAATACAGTTATTAACCGATTTGGCTATAGTTTGGATTTGAAAAACCGCCAAACCACTACCGATTCGCTTAATAATCTCTTAGAAGAAGTAAAAGGTAAGAAAGAACAAAACTTAGTTGATACCTTGGCAATACGTTCAATGGCAAAAGCTACTTATACTACCAAAAACATAGGGCACTACGGTTTAGCATTCGATTATTATACCCATTTCACTTCACCTATACGCCGTTATCCCGATGTGATGGTGCACCGTCTTTTGCAACTCTATTTAGATGGCGCTCCTTCACAACCCGAAGCCGAATATGAAGCTAAATGCAAACACTCGTCACAAATGGAGAGTGTAGCAGCCTCAGCTGAGCGTGATTCTATCAAATATATGCAGGTGAAATATATGGAAGCCCATAAGAATCAGCAGTTTGCAGGAGTGATTTCGGGCGTAACCGAATGGGGTATTTATGTAGAGATTACGATCAATAAATGCGAAGGATTGGTACGCGCTCGCGACATCAAAGACGATTATTACACTTTCGACGAACAACAATACGCCTTGGTAGGACAAGCCACTGGCAAAACCTATCAACTTGGCGATGAAGTAATGATACGTGTGAAAAACACCGACCTAATGAAAAAGCAATTAGAATTTGAACTCATAAGTGAATAGTGAGTCGTAGCACGATAAGCAGTTTTTGCGTCGCTACACTTTGTCAAAGTCCTAAGACTTTGACAAAGTTAATTACACTGATAATCAATTACTTTTAGAATATGTTCTGTAGGAAAGCCAGCGATAGCTGGGTATGTGCTGCAGACGCCCTTACAAATTGCGCCATATATTTTGGCAAACTTGAAAGTTACAATATATTTGGAAATTATATGAAAATGATGTACTTTTGCCTCAACTAATCCTAATATCTATGCCTATGACTGATATTGATATTCTTTCCTTTGGAGATATATTTTGTTGTTTTTTCTTCTATAAACAAAATATAGTGAGAATTTTTCTTTAAAAATAACTTCCCCTAACTGAGCTACGGGTTACTGTCTTCATAAAAAAAACGTGCAAAAGAAAGATTTAATAAATTAAAAATTGAATTAGTATGAAAGAAATGATGAAATTTTCGTTGTTTATGCTATGTTTTATAGTAGCGTTAGTGTCTTGTTCTAAGGATAAAAATCAAAATTCATTGCAAGATCTGCAAAATAAGTCAATGACTTATAAGGAGTTCTTTGAAACTGTATCAGAGAAATCAGTAGACTTTGTTCCAAATGAGAAAGTATTACTTGTCTCATACAAATTAAATAAAGAAGATAATACCGTTACTTTCTTGTCAAGTATCATTGCTGAATCAAGCTGGGGTGTAGGTTTTGATGTGGCTGGTAAGTATGAAAAACAACAACTTTCTCACAATCAAAAAGATAATTATACCGTATTATATGCAAATAATGATGGTGAGAATTTAGAGAAAACTTGTAATGGAGTTAGTAATTTTAAGCAATTGCTTTTTAATTATTATACTGAGGGTATCAATAATTATTTAGTTTATGTTCCTGATGTAAGAGCTTTTTATCTTTCTAAAGATCTTGATGAATTGGTTGATTTGAAAGATGAAGAAACTCTAAAAAAAGTAAGTGAAATTATCAAATCATAGTTAATAATTATCACAATACCAATAGAGTAGGGGAGAGGTACTAAAAACTTCTCCCTTATTTTTTGTGATTCAGCAGTTTTTTAGTACTTTTGTGCAATTAATCAAATTTTAGGTAGAAATAGATGTTTGCGGATGTATTGCTTGCATTACCTTTAGGCTTGTTGTTAGCTTTTACCATAGGTCCTGTCTTCTTTGTATTGCTGGAAACAGCTATTACCAAAGGATTTAGGGCAGCTATTGCTTTCAATTCGGGGGTAGTATTAGCCGATGCTATCTTCATTCTCATTGTCTATTTCACTACCAGCAGTCTGTTGCGCGAAATTAAGGACGACCCTAAACTCTTCTTTGCCGGCGGACTCATAATGGTAGCTTACGGACTTATCTCGTTCATCAAACTGAAAAAAGACTTCAAGAAAACAATGGACAATAAGGAGAATGCGCACTTACAAGTAGCTGAAAAAGTGAACTATGTAGCCCTCTTTATCAAAGGTTTTCTACTGAATTTCATCAACATAGGGGTTTTAGGTTTTTGGTTAGGAATTATCATCGTTTTTGGTCCTAAACTCGATATGAATGCCAGTAGAATATTTGTATTTTTCACTTCTATTATTTTAGTATACTTTGGTATAGATATCGTTAAAATTCTCATTGCCAAGAAACTTAAAAACCGACTTACCGCTTTTCATATCTACAAAATCAAACGCGCGATTAGCATTATATTGTTAGTCTTTGGATTTTTCCTAATACTCCAAGCATTCTTTCCTAACGTATTACAATTAACTAATTAGCTATCAATAAAAAAACTTTGTCAAAGTCTTAAAAACCTTGACAAAGTCTATTTTCTATTGCCTATGGCCTAATGCCTGTGGCCTTGTTACTTCTTACCTGATTTATATTGATTGTTCAAATATTCAGTAACTTCTTTAGTAATATCTTTGTTATCAGCACCATAGAGTACGCTGCCACCGTCGTTAGCACCAAGGATAAAGGTATAGCCTTTTTGTTTGCCATATTCTTTAATGTTTTTCTTCACTTTGCTAAGTAGAGAATCCATTTGAGTTTGGCTTTCCAATTGCAATCTTTCTTCTTCTTGTTGCAAGTGTTGTTGCAATATCTGACTCTTTTGCATCAACTCATTGTATTTTTTCTGAGCCACGTTTTGAGGAAGGGTTTTAGCCTGAGCGTCGAAAGCGCGTGCTTCAGTTTGGAACGCTACAGAAATACTATCGCGTTTTTTCTTATAGGCATCAACTTCAGTTTTCAATTTAGCCTCGATGTCTTTTTTCTCTTGGTACTCATTTAAGAGTTTGCTGTTATCCACGAAAGCCACCTTATCGGTGCAGGCAGTAAGAGTGAGGATTGCTACGCCTGTTAAGATGAGTTTTTTCATTTTCTATAATGTTTAATTCAATTCAGGTCGCAAAAATAAGAAAGTTTTGTGTGTAAATGAAATATTTTTTAATTTTGTCAAAAAATTTTATTTTTATGACTGCAGATACTGTATATTTAGAGTTAGAGGCAACAACTCCAGAAAAAATTGAAAATATTAAAAATATACTAAAAAGTATAGGAGTGAATGTATTAAATATATTCAAAACTGGACAACTTGAAGAACAAATGATATCTCAATTTACTATTGATGAATTTTGGTCTGAAATAGAAGAAGGTTATAAAGAAATTGAGAGAGGTGAGTATCTTACTCAAAAACAATTGGATAGAGAAGTTGAAAAGTTATGGAAATAATTTGGTCAAAAGGAGCTATACGTTCATTGAATGCTACTTTAAAGTATTGGATAAAGCACAATAAAAGTGATGCTTATTCTAAAAAATTATATAAGATGGTATCTGATGAACTTTCTAATCTTTCAGAGAAAATAGAGAGTAAAGTGTTAGTACCTTTTTTTGAACCTGATAAGATACTTATAGATAAAAAATATAGTATTTTTTACAAAGTAAATTGGGAAAATAATGAACTATTAATTGTTCGATTTTGGGATAATCGTCGCAATCCTGCTAACTTAAAATTAAAAATCAAGGAACTATAACTCCCTGATTATTTAATATCTACAAAAAACGTACAAAAATATTTGTTAAAATATTTGCGTATATGATTAATTTGTAGTAATTATGCACTGTAATTTTAGTTTATAAAAAGCGTTAGCTTATATTTCTATACTAAGGAAATCTGGTAAATTTTCAAAAACAGTAGTAGAATAAATAAGCGAGAACGCTCACGCTGATATAGCGTGGGCTTTTCTTTTATTTATATAACTGTTTGGCTTACCAGAGGCTCCTTAGAATATAAATAAAGGTTAAAAGTCCTCGCTTTTTTTTGTTTTTTATAATCTTCATTTTCAGGACTTAATGAAATAATTTTTATTTAACAAACCGTAATGGAAAACAAAAAGAAAAATGTAGCGTGGGCGATATTTCGTACTGCTACGCAATTGGTAGCTGTTTTAGCTGTAATTTTATTTACTTTTTCTGCCTGTGGCAAAGACAAAGATGACGACAAGATAAATCCTAAAGATCTTGTGGGTCATTGGTATGTTACTGAAACTACTTTTGAAGGTCAAAATGTTTTTAGAAGCTGTTTTAGTGGTGATAAAGTAGACCTTACTGAATCACTATTCAGAAGAAATGTTCGTGTATCTGATACTGGAAATTGTGTATCTGAAACTATTGAGGGTGCTTACACTATTTCAGGAAATAAAATTATAATGAAGTTAAGTAATGGAACTGAAAAGACTTATGGTATTTCTGTTTCAGGTAATAAACTTACTGTTACTGCTGATACTGGTGTAGGTAATTTTGTTCTTGTTTATGAAAGACGCTAATTAGTAGCATTACTATCATACTAAAAAATCCCAAACAGTAATGTTTGGGATTTTTTATTTCTCGTCATTCGTCATTCGTCATTCGTCTCTCATTGTTCCACGTGAAACCTCTATAGACTTTGTTAAAGTGTAGCGACTCCCTCCTGACCCCCTGAAACCTGTTTCCTGAAACCTATCTCCTAAGAATAATCATTTTCTATTTTAAAATAAAAATCTATAAAAATACTTTATTAAAACCGACTTTATTACAGCCGTTTTTAAGCGTTATTTTTAAAAAGTGATATACTTAGTTATTGATAGGGGAGAAGTATCGTAAAAACTCCTTATTTGAAGTTTTTGCTATTTTTAGCTTCAAAAATATTAAAAATAGGTAAGTCTTACCTCTTATCTCTTACTTCTTACCTAAAATGTAAATTTGTGATGAGTATTCTCCTTTGAGCCAACCGTAGTAGTTAGAACGGAGTCCGTTAAGGAATCCTTTGAGAAATGATTTCTTACCGGTTTTGTATTGTTCAGAAAGCATACTCACATAAAAAGCATCAAAGAGCATAGGGTGGGTAGAGAGGAGCTCAAAACCTTTTTTAGCAAAAAGTTGCTCGATACTCTTTTTGGAAAAATGCCATAAGTGTCGGGGTACATCGTAAGCAGCCCAATGTTCTTTATAATGCTGAGCATCCCAGGAGTGATAGTTGGGCACTGCTATTACAGCAATACCGTTTTCTTTTAGTAAGTTGCTGATAATCTGTATTTCTTGTGCTACATCGGGTACGTGTTCTAGTACGTGCCACATTGTAATTACATCAAAAGAGTGGGGGAGGAGTTTGCTAAAATCGGCTTGTAGCAATAAGCCTTTTTCTTCTGCTTTGGCACGTGCTTTCTCGCTAGGCTCAATGCCTATAGCCTCCCAATGAGCGTATTTTTTGCTACTCAACACAAAGTCACCTGTGCCAGCACCTATATCGAGGAGGTGTATATTTTCTTTTTTGTATTGCTTGATGAGTGCAATTTTATGCTTTAGGTTATAGCTTTTCACCCATTGGTAGAGTCTATCAAATAGGGTTTTATTACTATCGGTATGTGAGATATACGCTTCACTTTCGTAGTATTTACCCAGCTCATCAGGAACGGGATTTGTTCTGTAAAGTTCTAATACTGAATCATATACAAGAGTAAAATCCTCTTGTGATACACTGTAATCTTTAATTGTCATCAGGTGTGAGCCACACGGGCAATTCAATTGTTAATTATTAATTATTAATTGTTAATTGAAGAAATGTTCCACGTGGAACATTTCTTACCTTTTACTTCTTATCTCTTACCTCTAAGAAAGGCGTATAGTTTTCGTGTTTTCAGGTAGTTGAGGTTATCATCGTTTTCGTAGGCTTCGCGTTCAAAGATGATATTGCGATAGGCACGATATTTATCTTTATACTTTAGGTATTTAATTCCGAAATCTATGAGATACCATATATAGAAAAAAATCACTAAGAGTTCGCGTTGTTGAGCGAGGTGTATGCGTTCGTGATTGATAAACTGAGGGTCTTCTAATAGTCGCGGATTATTTGTAAATACAAAGGGGTAGAGGGTAATTCCTGCGAAGCCTTTGGGTACGAAAAATTTATTTACGATAAAACGTTTCATTTAGGTAAGAGATAAGAGTTAAGATGGTGCAAAGGTAATAAATTAATTAACAATTCGCAATTGTGAATTGTTAATTGAAAAATGTTCCACGTGGAACATTATATAAACATTCTCTTTTTCGACTTGTCCCCCTTCGGGGGTTCGGGGGCTATTCTCGAGTAATTTCAAACTCACTTTTCCAGCTTGTTCCTCTTCAGAAAAGTCAGCGAGTGTTTACAGCTGGGTATGTGCAGGGCTATCCCTAATTAAAAAATTCAGGATATTTTATGATTTGAGATTTATTCTTTTATTGCTTGTATTTTTATTCTTTTATCCTTATTTTTGTCGGCAAATTTTAACCATAAAAACAATATTAGTATGAAAAAACATTCTATTTTGGTAAGCTTCTTTGCTTTTATGACCCTTGGTACTTTTGTACAAGCACAGGAAAAAGAATCACATCATTACCTCTCTTTGGAAGATGTAGCAAGTAGTTTAGAACTCCTGCCCCCTCCTCCTGCTGTGAATAGTATTCTTTTCTTGAATGATGAGGCTCAATACCGCTGGGGTAAAATGCAACGCCCTACACCCCGCGGTGACCAAGCTGTGAGTGATGCGCGCCTCTATGGCGATGGAGTAGCCAAATCGTTTTCGGAGGCTTTTGGGATGACAATTTCTAAAGAAGGAACTCCAGAAATTTACAAGCTCATCAGTCATTTTCGTGAAGATGCTGGCGATTATGCTACCCGTAGTGCTAAAGAACACTATATGCGTATGCGTCCGTTTACCTTCTATAATGAAGATACTTGCAATACCGAACAACAACAAGGACTCTCTACTAATGGTTCTTATCCTTCAGGACATACGGCTATTGGTTGGGCTACTGCCTTAGTATTAGCTGAAATCAACGTAGAGCGCCAGAACGAAATCCTTAAACGCGGTTATGAAATCGGACAGAGTAGAGTGATTTGTGGTTATCACTTTCAAAGTGATGTAGATGCAGGCAGACTTGTTGCTAGTGCCGTAGTTGCTCGCTTGCACGCCAATAAAGAGTTTATGAACCAACTCAATAAAGCAAAAGCAGAATTTGCTAAACTTTCAGGACGCTCAGGTAATAGTCGATAGGTTTCAGGGGTTAGATACTAATAAAATAAATCAAGACTTTAAGAAATGATATATTGTTTTATTAGAAGTTACAGTGAGAATTGCTTTTGAGGCTTATTTCCTTTCGGGGGTTCGGGGCTATATTTACAAAATACTTAACTCAACTTTTGATGGCTATTAATAACTAATAATATGAAAAAAATGTTTTTTCTGTGTCTGTTTCCTTCATTGGGAATAGCACAAATTGTCAACCCTCCCATTACTCGTGCTGATAAGGAGCTGAAAGGGGAGGTGAAAATGATGGTAGAACGCACGTATGATGTGTATCGCGGCGACCTGAAACAAAAACGCCTTGCTACCGAAAATCGTTATGTGTTTGACAAAGCGGGATACGCTACGGATTCTGAACAGCGTTATAGTGGTAACAGCTTGCGGTATCAGTATACGTATGATGCTGCACAACATCCTTTAGAGGTAATTATTACCAAAACGGCTCACGGTGGTTCGCTCGTTTCTACGGGTAAATATGAGTATGACGCTCAAGGGAAATTGCTTTCTTATCGTATGCTAATGCAGGGGAGTGCATCGCCTACGCAGGTGTATACTTTTAGCAAGTGGGATAGTAATGGCAATCCCGTTGAAGGTCTTTTGCAAACGGATAAAGAGAAAGCTAAGGTGTGGCAGGAGTTCAATAAGCACAACCAGCGCACTTTGCTCAAGATGGTTACCGAGGGCGATACCTCTTCCGAAATACGCATAGAAGTGCGTTACGACCGTGAGGGTAGGGTAGTAGAGCGCAGTATTGCTGAGGGTAACACTCCCCCACAAGTATTGCGTTATACGTATGACAAAAAGGGTATCCCAACGGGTACAAACAACCAGCAGTTTAAGCATACCTTCGACAAGAAAGGTAATTGGATTACCCGTACTATCTTTGTGAATGGGACTATCGTAGGATATGTGGAGAGAGAAATTACCAATTAGTGCGAGATTTGTTTATGAAAAATATTATCTTTATCATAGTATTTACCATACATTTTGGTCTGTTGGCGCAAAATGAATATTCGTGTGCTGAGATGCACCTTAAAGGGAAGGTGAAAAGCATTGCTGAAACTACTCAGTATGCGTATCCTCCTCAAAAATTAGCTACTATGAAAATGCAAAGCCCTATCCCTACGCTTTATTCTTTTAACCAAAGAGGAGATCTCACTGAGAAAAGTATAGGAGCGGATATCAAGTATGTGTATCAATATGATCGTTATCAACACTATTTATCGGGTGGTAAAAAGTATGTCTATTCTGATAAAATAAAGGCAGATATAATGTTTATACGCGTTAAAAATGGGGCTTTTTGGGAAGAACTTACTTTTTATAAAAAGATGACAGAGAAATTAAGAATAGATTATTTATCACCTGTTCACTGTAAAATATTCCATACCATTGGCGGAAAAGTGATTGATGAGAAAGAGATTTACTACCAAAAACCTTATTCGTATACGTATAGCAAAATTGATTACATACTTCGAGATGGGAAAAAGGAAGTCTATACTTATAACGACCAAGGCGAGGTAGCGACGATTATTTTCTACGACGAAAATGGTGAAGTGAGTAATAGCTACCGTTATGATTATGTGTATGATGCGCAAGGCAATTGGGTAGAGAAGAAGCAAACTTTTCAGACTCCTATACCAGATAAATACCCTGAAATTGTACATAGGGAAATTACTTATTACAACTAATATAAAATCTTATGATGAGGTATCTTTTTTTGATTTTAGTACTAATATTGCCTATAAGTTTACACGGACAAAGCGTCTATACAGCTAAAAGTATGTCGCTTAAAGGGAAGGTGAAAACGGTGGTAGAAGATGAAAGTTATCCACCATTTTACATTCCTGCTACTTACTTTTTTGATACACAAGGAAGATTGCTTAGCTATACTTTGAAAGGATTGTATACTATTCAATTTGAATATGATAGTTCTGATTATCCCACCAAAGCGGTAGTAATTTCTCACGATGGTATAAAAAGACGTATGACTTTTGAGACAGATGCTACTCATAGTTTTTGGAAGGAAATAATGCGAGAGAAAGGTAAATTGACAGAAGAAAAAGAATACCAATTTGTTTCACCTACTAAAACAATCTATATATACAGAAATCATCCTGTTGAAGTGGTTTCTTCAACAGCTTATCACTATACTGATAGCACACAAACAAGAATAAGTTACACTATTGATGAGCGCAACAACCAGAAGGAAGTGTATACTTACAATGTCAATGGTGATAAGGTAACAATGAAGAAGTACGACCTTACTAGTAACAAATGTTTGGGAAGTTATCGATATGTTTATCAATATGATGATAAAGGCAATTGGAATCAATCTACTGAATATGAAGTAAATACTACTTATCCTATCTATGTTACACATAGGGAAATAACTTATTACGACTAATATATAATCTTATGATGAAGTATCTTTTTTTTATTTTTATGTTTATAGAAACAATTCATTTGCAGGCACAAAAGGAATATACAACCGCAAGATTAGACCTTAAAGGGAAAGTAAAATCGGTTACAGAAGTGGGTCTTCAAAAGTATCCTCCTGAATTGTCGACAACTAAAATGATAGTAGTAGTACCTATCACTTACCGTTTTGACCTAAAGGGAAATCTTGTGGAAAAGAATATTGGGCACGATATTGTATACTGTTATGAATATGATGCGCACAATCACTTAAAAGGCTGTAAAAGAATTAGTTATCCTGATAAGGGAATTAGTTATCCTGATAAGGGAGAAGAAACGGCTATCAGCTTTTTATATGATAAAGCAGGTACTTATTTGGTAGAAAAAGTTGGCGAATCTGAAAGTACAACCTATCGGTATTTTGGTACTCATACTCAAATATCGTGTACTGTGAAAGGGCATACCACAATAGAAAATGACATCTATTACAAAAATAACGGACAGATAGATTATACACTTCAAGGCGATATAAAGAGTGTTTATCATTGTGACAATAAAGGTCAAATAACTGATATAGAGGAATATAACTTAAAAGGAACTAAACTTTTACACTATCATTACAAATATACTTATGATGATAAAGGCAATTGGATAGAGCGAGAAGAAATCTTTGAAAAACCAGTACCAAAAGATAGATTTCCTAATATTGTACGCAGAGAAATAACTTATTACGACTAAATATTAAAAACTATGAGTATGATTATGAATTTGCTCCGCATCTCTAAGCAGGAGCTTGAAAACTACATTCAAACGCCTTCTCTTTTTGAAGAGAAATTGGATGTATTGTATGAATCAGAAGACAATGATGATGCTTTTTTGGATATCGATAAAGCGTGGAGCGGTATTTTATATCTGCTTACTGGAAAGGCATTTGCCTCTGGAAGTCCTGAGGATGAAGTAGATAGCCTAAATCGTATCTTTTTCAGTGCGCAATTCTTTGATGAAGATATGGATGTAGGCTACGGACCTGCTCATTACCTTACTCCTGAGCAAGTAGCGGGTATTCATCGCAAAATAGCTTCACTTACAGAAGCTGATTTAAAAGCGCGTTACGATACTGAGGCAATGAATGAAGAGGAGGAATTATACCCTTCATTAGAGTGGAATGAGGAAGATTTTGAGTATTTGTATTCTCATTTTCAAGCACTTCAATCTTTTTTTGCTACGGCAGCCAGTAGGGGAGAGGCGATAGTTACTTTCCTGAGTTAGAGGAAAATATTGAGCTTTCTAAAAAGTCTCAAAATTGCTTTTGCATCATAAGCTTTGCCAAAGGTGCTATCCGCAGAACCAAGAAACTTTGGCAAAGTTGATTACTCTGATTATCAAT
>NZ_KB291397.1:24190-27521 GCF_000318295.1 Capnocytophaga sp. oral taxon 326 str. F0382 | reverse complement strand
TGATTACTCTGATTATCAATAGCTTTTGTAGTTTTTTTGTAAGAGTATTTTGAGAGTTATCATAAAAGTCTCTTTTTCCGGCTTGTCCCCCTTCGGGGGAACGGGGGCTATAAAACTGATAATCAATATATTTTTAATAGAATAACCAAAATAAACAATATAATGAAAAAAATCTTAATAACAACCTTAGCGCTATGCTGTGTAGCTTGTAACAGCGATTGGCGCAAACAGTACGATGAAGTACTCCCCACACGCACCGAGAATATGATGGTGCGCAAAGGTGATAAATACGGACTTGTAAACCCTAAAGGATTGGAAATCACCCCCGTGAAATACGATTATATCGATACCAATCCCCCTCAAGATATGCCTTTTTACGATGTTACTATCAACAATTTAAGAGGAATCATCAAGCCTTCAGGTGAGGAAATCATCCCTGCTAAGTATGATTTTATTTGGTATTCACAGGGCGTATTTGTGGTAAAACTGAACGATAGTTATCAACTTTTGGATATCCACAACAAAAGTCTTACCCCTTGGTTTGACGAAATTGATGTGTTTTACCAAGGTTTGGCATTTGCCAAAAATAGAGGGTATTACGGTTTTTTAAATCCTAAAGGAGAGCTTGTACTGCCATTTGTATACGATGACGCAGATCATTTTAACGAAAGTGGTTACGCAATGGTGAAATACAAGGGCAAATGGGGAATGATTGACAAAAAAGGAAATACAAAACTCCCATTTGAATATGAACACGCCGAGCCTTATTCGGAACCTACCGAAGAATGGGAAGATTATTACTATATGCTCATCAAAAATGGCAAAGAACTGACTATTGATAAGAAAGGTAATTTTTTATAATATTGATTATCAATGTATTATTAATTTTTCACCTAATTTCCAAATTTACTAATTATACACTACCTTTGTAGTTGTTAATTTAAAAATCTAATTAAGTTATGAGTTTCATTATGTATTTGTCTCGAATTTCTAAGCAGCAATTACAAAGTTATTTAGAAAATCCAGCTCTTTATTACAACAGAGAGGATGATGATACCCGTTCTATTGATATTGATAGGGCTTGGAGCGGAATTATGTACCTTCTCACAGGAAAATCTTTTGTAAAAGGGAGTCCTGAGCAACCAGTAGATAGCATAAATCGCATTATCTTTAGCGAACAGTATTTTGATGAGGAAGCAATTAGAGATCTCGGAACCCCTTCTTATCTTACCCCTGAACAAGTAGCAGGTATTTACAAAAAAATAGCCCCAATTACCAAGGTAGATTTTAGAAAAAACTACGATCCTGAAGTGATGAGTCAAGACGAAAAATTGTATGCATTTGATGAATGGAGTGAGGAGGTTTTTGAGTACTTGTATGACTATTTTCAAATACTTCGATCTTTTTTTGCTACAGCTGCAAGTAATGGAGAGGCAATCGTTTCTACTGTTGGATAATTTTTTAAGTCTTAACATATTAAATTCAAAAAGTCCTCCGCTGGCGCAAGCTTGTAGCTCGTGCCTACTATAAATAGAGCTTGTAGCTCACACCAAATTTGCTCATTATACTCTACTTTTGTCCTATAATTAGCTAATTAGTAAATCAACTATGAAATATATCACTTCTTTGTTTTTGCTCTTAAGCCTTACCACACAAGCACAAAATGATTGGTTGCGCTATAGTACCTTGAGTGCTAAAGGTGGGATAAACTTTGCTAACCTTTCTTTCAGAGGTGATGGCGATTACGATCCCGTTCAAAAACCTTACTTCGGATTTGTCTATACCGACTATGTATACGAATTTCTTGCAGGTAAATTTGAGCTCACCTACTCAGGTCAAGGTAGTAAATACAAATACTCCGAAAAAGGTATCAACACTTCCTACTCTATCCCTTATCTATCAGTGGGGTATGTAATGAGTTTTAGATTTTTTAAAGGAATGCGCTTAGATTGCGGAGGCTCTCTTGATTTTGCTCTAAGCAAGGATGCTCAAATCCCCGACCAACGTATGATGGACATCGCTGGATTTATGGGACTTGAAATATACCTCAATCCACAACTTTCTCTTGAAGCACGTATCAAAGGCGGACGATGGAGTGTTACAAAAGATGATTATACGCGTGAATACCCTTTCCGCTACGAACCTAAAAATGTAGTCTACCAAGTAGGACTTACTTACTACTTCAATCCCGATGTTTGGAAAGATAAGAAAAATTAGAGAATTGGCAAATTAGCAAATTAATCCTATGGCAATACCCATAAAACTCAAAAAACGTTGGGATGTTTATCCCACTTTACAAGAGGTGCTTACAGCAACCCAAAATCTTAGTGTGTCTCCTTTTGGTACTACAATAGACGATGACTTACAAGATTTTCGCGGTATCAAACTCATTGGTAAAGGTGAATGTATCAACGTTTCTCTTAATAATTCTGATTTCTCAGGTTCGCTATGGCAAAACTTTCAAATTGCAGAAACCGAAACTTTTACTCCTCTAATAAACCGCGTAATTTTTGATGAAAGCTCTTTTCAGCAGAGTGAATATACTCCCCTTTGTGGACGAGGGGCTACATTCCTATCGTGTTGTTTTATCAATTGCAAATACAAAGGTGTTGGCTTCCTCCAAGCAGTCATTAAAGACTGCCTCTTTTCTGATATCAAAAAGAATGTACGCTTAGATTTTAACTGTAAGCTGATAGAAGATTGTTTATTCATTGGTGATATTTACAAAACTAAATTTTGGTATTCGTCCTTAAAAAATTGTACCTTTGAAGGTGTACTTTATGATACTTCTTTCTGGGGAGTAAGAGACTTTACTTCGCAAAAAGAACCTATTTTACCTGAAAAAGTAGATAACCGAATGGAAAATATAGATTTCTCTCAAGCAGAAATGATACAGTGTAATTTCTGGGCTTATTGCTATTTAGATAAAGTGAAACCTTCTGAAAGGAATTGTGTTTTTAAGGTAACCGATGAATTTTATGAATGTTTACTAACCCAAATTCAAAGCAATGAAAGTCCCTTAAAAGAGAAATTAATAAAATGGGTAAAATTATTCTACGCTCCACATATTACAGCCCCTTACAGAGTGGCTCATCCCAATGACGTTTCATTTAATCGTCCAGAAGATACTGAATTTAGCCAAACACTCTACAATTTCATCTGCGAAGCAGCAGAAGCCACCAATTGCAGAATAAAGTAAGGTTATAATAGGCTTTGGCTAAGTTTTGGGACTTAGCCAAAGCCTATTTTCTTATCTCTTACCTCCCCCGCTGGCGCGAGCTTCTAGCTCGTGCCTACTAAATAGAGCTTGTAGCTCACACCAAATTTGCTC
>NZ_KB291397.1:9627-24170 GCF_000318295.1 Capnocytophaga sp. oral taxon 326 str. F0382 | reverse complement strand
TAGAGCTTGTAGCTCACACCAAATTTGCTCATTTGCTAATTACTTCATACCTTTGCCCCATAATTGGCAAATTTGCTAATTGGCAAATCGATAAATTAACGACAAATGGTATATAATCACAAAGAAATAGAAGCCTTTTGGCAAGAATATTGGGCTAAACACCAAACTTTCAAAGCCCAAAACGACAGTACTAAACCTAAGTACTACGTGCTTGATATGTTCCCTTACCCCTCAGGAGCAGGCTTACACGTAGGGCATCCGCTGGGCTATATCGCTAGCGACATCGTGGCACGCTACAAGCGTCACAAAGGGTTCAATGTGTTGCACCCTCAGGGTTATGATAGCTTTGGTCTGCCAGCCGAGCAATACGCTATCCAAACAGGGCAACACCCTGCGGTTACTACCGCGCAGAACATCGCTCGTTACCGTGAGCAGTTGGATAAAATAGGCTTTTCATTCGATTGGAGTCGCGAGGTAAAAACTTCCGACCCCGATTACTATCGTCATACCCAGTGGATATTCATACAGTTGTTCAACTCGTGGTATAACAACGCAACCGACAAGGCAGAGCCTATCGAAACGCTTATTGCGCTCTTTGAAACAGAAGGCAATAGCAAGGTCAATGCTGCTTGCGACGACGATACCCCAACCTTCACTGCTGCCCAATGGCACGCAATGACAGCTGAAAGCAAACAACGCCATTTACTAAAATACCGACTTACCTACTTGGCAGAAACCGAAGTAAACTGGTGTCCTGCCTTAGGAACTGTTTTGGCTAATGACGAGATAGTCAATGGCGTATCTGAGCGTGGGGGTCACCCAGTGATTCGCAAGAAGATGACCCAATGGAGTATGCGTATCACCGCTTATGCCGAACGCCTCTTGCAAGGATTAGACACCATCGATTGGAGTGAGAGCATCAAAGAAAGCCAACGCAACTGGATAGGAAAATCAGTAGGAGCCGAGATAATCCTCCCCCTAGCCCCCTCCCAAGGAGGGGGAACTGTAGCGACTAAAAGCAACAGTATTAATGTCAATCAAAAAGAAACAAATAATCATAAGGAAGATAACACAGAAGTCTCTTTTACGGCTTCTCCCCTCTCCCGAGGAGAGGGGCAGGGGGTGAGGATACCCTTTTTTATGACAGGAGGAAATAATGCGTTTAGACTTATAGAAGAAGCCAAACGTATGAGAAAAGAACCTACTGATGCAGAAGCAGCATTGTGGGAACTTTTGCGTGATAAAAAATTAGGAGATAAGTTTAGAAGACAACATTTAATTGATGATTTTATTGTTGATTTTGTTTGCCTTTCTAAGAATTTAGTGATTGAAGTAGATGGAGGTTATCATAATGACCCTACTCAAAAAGAATATGATGAACAGCGTACATTGTATCTCAATGAAAAAGGATTTAAAGTAATCCGCTTTACTAATGAAGAAGTTCTTGGTAATACAGAAGCTGTTTTAACAAAAATAAAACAAGAGTTAGTCCTCCCCCTAACCCCCTCCCAAGGAGGGGGAATTGTGGCGCGTAATAGCCGCGGTTTTATAGAAGAATCCGAAGGAGAGGAAACTGCAGCGTGTAAGAACGATAATATTAATACAACTTCCCCCCTCTCCTTTGAGAACAATGAAGTCGCTTTTGCGGATTCCCCCCTCTCCTTGGGAGAGGGGCAGGGGGTGAGGATATTTACTACTCGCCCCGATACCCTCTTCGGTGTTACTTACCTTACCCTTGCCCCCGAGCACCCCTTAGTATTGCAAATCACTACTGAGGAACAACGTGCTGAGGTAGAGGCTTATATAGCAGCTACTGCCAAACGTTCAGAGCGCGATCGTATGGCGGATACCAAAACCGTATCAGGAGCTTTCACAGGGGCGTATGCGGTACACCCACTTACCGGCAAGCAAATCCCTATTTGGATAGGCGATTATGTATTGGCTAGCTATGGTACGGGCGCTGTAATGGCAGTGCCTGCTGGTGACGACCGCGATTATGCCTTTGCTAAACACTTCAAGGGAGCCAAAGGAATGCCAGAAGTGATTAACATTTTCGATAAAGATATTTCAGAAAACGCCTTTACCGACAAAGAGGGAATGACTTACCAAAACTCTGACATTCTCAATGGTTGCACTAACTTTAGCGAGGCAGTAGCCAAAGTGCTAGCAGCCTTAGAAGCCAAAGGAGCCGGCAAAGCCAAAGTAAATTACCGTCTCCGCGATGCTGTCTTCTCACGTCAGCGTTATTGGGGCGAACCTTTCCCAGTATATTATAAAAACGGCTTGCCACAGATGATAGGCGAGGAGCACCTCCCTATTCTCCTACCCGAAGTAGAGAAATACCTCCCTACCGAAGAGGGTAATCCGCCGTTGGGCAATGCAACCACTTGGGCATGGGATACCGCAAACCACAAAGTAGTGAGCAATGAGTTGATTGATAACCAAACCGTATTCCCGTTAGAATTGAATACGATGCCAGGTTGGGCGGGCTCTTCTTGGTATTGGTTAGAGTATATGATGGAAAAAGAGGCACGTGGAACCTTCCCTACCAAATCCGTAGTAGACTACTGGCAAAACGTAGACCTCTACGTAGGGGGTAGCGAACACGCCACAGGACACTTGTTATACTCTCGTTTCTGGAACAAATTCCTCAAAGATCGCGGTTTTGCCCCCACTGAAGAACCCTTTAAAAAACTGATAAATCAAGGGATGATATTGGGTATGAGTGCCTTTCCAATATGGGCAAAACCTATTATTCCAAATGTTAAAGAAGAGAATTTAGAAAAACTTAAAGAATTTGCTTCTAAGTCAAAAAATATTTTTGTATCAAATGATATAATACCTAAGAAAAACACAACAATACCTCTTGTTGGATTGTCTCCATATTTGAGAGATAATCTAATACAGAAGTATGAACTAGAGTTTTTAGATGAAACAGAATTAGAAGGCTTTTCTTTTGAACCCCTAACTCTACACATTCCTATTGATTATGTTTCAATAGATAATGAAGTTGATTTTGAAAAGACAAACCAAGATTTTCGTCTTATTAATTTAGAGAAGAATTCTATTAAGAATGAAAAGGGTAAATTCTTTTTAGAAAGAGAAGTAGAAAAGATGTCAAAATCCAAATACAATGTGGTAAATCCCGATGATATTTGCGAGCAATATGGTGCGGATACTTTGCGCCTCTACGAAATGTTCTTAGGACCTTTGGAACAAGCTAAACCTTGGAACACAGCAGGTATTTCGGGGGTGTATAATTTCTTGCGCAAGTTATGGCGTTTGTATTTCAATGACAACGGTTGGCAAGTAACCGATGAAGCCCCTACACCCGAGATGCTCAAAGCACTGCATAAAACCATCAAAAAGGTAAATGAAGATATCGAGAATTTCTCTTTCAATACCTCGGTGAGTCAGTTTATGATATGCGTGAATGAGTTATCATCGCTAAAATGCCACCATAGAGACGTTTTAGCGCCTCTTGCGGTATTGGTAGCACCTTTCGCTCCACATATCGCCGAAGAGCTCTGGAAAAGGCTTGGAAATACCGAAAGTATAACTTATGCACCTTATCCCGTACACGAGGATAAGTATTTGCAAGAGGACAGTAAGGAATATCCCGTATCGTTCAACGGCAAAGTACGCTTCAAACGCGCTTATGCTACTAGTATGAGTGTGGCAGAGATAGAGCAAGCCATTCTCGCCGATCCTCAAACCGCAGAACAGCTACAAGGCAACACCCCTAAAAAGGTAATTGTAGTGCCTAATAGGATTATCAATATCGTAATGTAAATATAAAAAGTCGTTAGTCATTAGTGATTAACGACTTTTTCTTTTTTTACATCAAAATTATGGATACACTTTTTCTCTTTCCGTTTTATATTTTTCTCTTGATGCTCCCCATTCTCGGGGTTATTATGTACTTTGTGATGGTACGCAAAAACGCCTTTGAAGAGCGCTTGGTGCTTTATCGCCCTCAGCACCAGCTGTCACAAAAGCGGGAGGCTTATTTGAAAGGGGCACGAAAGTTCCGACTTTGGATTATCGGTATTGCTATTGTGATGTTCACCGCGCCTTTGCTTATCTTTTTTATAGTGATGTTACAAGAGGCAGGGATAAGAGCTGCCTTGTATTCGTTCTTTCCTAATGAAATGATAACCCTAGTTATTTATCTTATTGTTTTTTTGGTGTATTGGCTTCTTTCTTACGTGTTCAAACGCAACGAAAAAGCCCTGCGTATGCTAGTAGAACAAATGAGTGATAGTGATTTCGACCTATTGCTAAAAGTAAAAGACTGTCTGTCATTGGACAATAGGTATAGTCCGCCGTTTGTGTTGTGCAATCATCAATTATATATCTTTCTCTTCTATACAATTCGTGAGATTGACCCTACCAAAATTACTGATATGAAATGCAATTGGGGTTGGGGGCGTAGTAGGAATAGTGTGTTTGTACGAGTCAAATTATCGAAGAAAACTATCGGAATTGTAATGCCGGAGAAGGCATTTCCCTATTTTCAAAAGGTTGTTGAACAATATACGAATCAAAAATTTTATTATTAACTAAATACAAAAAAAATGAATCACACTATCATCCCGTTTAGCAAAAAGAAAATGCTCAAACTAATAGGCTTATATATCCTTGTAATGCTTGGTATTGCTGCCATTATTGTCTTTATTCTGTCAGCTGATAGGATAAAAATATTCTATCTAGCACTATTTGTAGTTCTTTTTATAGCAGGAGCTTATCTTTTTTATAAACACATACAAGAATTATGGCGCTCGAACAAGAACGAAGCTCTTATCCTCACCCCCGAATACCTCAAAAGCAATGTGACTCCTCTGGGTAAAAGAGTAGGAGAAATCGCTTGGAGTGAAATCGCTTCTATAGAGAAAGCAAATTATTATGGACAACATATCTATATTAAACTCAAACACCCTGAAAAATATGTAAATCGGCTCAAGGGTATGAGCAAAGACTTCACAGGTATTTATCTAAACGATAGCGAACTGGAAATCAGTTTTGAAGAATTAGAAAAACTAATTATTGATTATTTTCTGAAATATGGCGAGAAATCTTAACTAAAAATGAGCATATTCTATATTTTCTATTTTATACTTCTTATAGGCATTTCAATTCTTTTTATTTATATTGGCATACTGCGCAAAAATGATTTTGAAAAACGCGTCGATATTTTTTACCCTTACCGCCAGCTATCAGAAAAGCGTGAAGCCTATATGCGGAAGGTTAGTAAACATAATCGTATAATGTTTGCTTTGCTTTTACTGCCTTTTTTTGTTTTAATCTATGCGCTGTTAAGAGATGATTATCAAGAAATAAAGGAAGCAGATGCCTCAATTATCAATCATCATTTTCTGCTACTATTAGCCGCTTTGCTTCCTGTTTTGATGGTGTACTATATAATTTACTATGTGCAGCAGCGCAGTAAAAAAGCCAAACGTATGCTTTTAGAACAAATGAGTGATACCGATTTTGAACTGCTGCTCAAAATAAGAGACAATTTCTCTTTTCCCTACAAATATGACCCGCCATTTGTGTTGTGTAACAATCACTTATATATTTTTCTTTTTCATACGATTAAAGAAATTGACCCTACCCAAATCATCTCAGTAAAATGGTATAGTACTAAATATGGGTTTTTAGTACGCATTAAAGACCCTAAAGCTAAAGTTACCGTTTTTAATATATCTAAAAGTGCATTACCTCTCTTTTTACAAATTGTAGGACAGTATACAGAACTTAAATTCAATTATTAACTAACAAGGAATTCTCCTATTAAATAACGTGAGTTCGATATAAAAGAACATTGGTATACCGACGATATAACAGAACATTGATTTACAGTTTTGTCACAGATATACTCACAAAATAATTCAGTCAGGTGAAAATTCGTGAGATAATATATTCACCGTCAGGTGAAAATTCGTGGATAAAAAAAAATAAAAACTTTTATGCACTCCCAAATTCGTGAAAATTCGTGTAATTCGTGGGAGCCTATAATTTATAGAAATCAATACACCAATAGTATAATCCAAAACTAAAATGAACAACACCCTCCTCTCTTCCGAAAGACAGCAATATATCAAAAACCAAAACAAATATATCAAACAAGCAGCTGTATTCTTTGTCTGCACTCTCATTGCTACAATAGCATTTTTTGTAGGGTTATTCTTCTATTTCATTCCAGATAAATCTCACATCTACAACCTTTTGTTGGCAATCTCAGTCGCCGAAATTTTAGCGTTCTACTTTAACTATCGCGTATTAAAAAAGAAAATGCAAAACCAACAAGAACTCATTACACAAATGTCGGATACTGATTTTCAGCAGTTGCTCAACACCCAAAAATATTTGTTCCCTTTGATGAAATACAACCCTCCATTTGTGTTTTGTAGAGATAAACTCTACTTGTTTCCCCTTTTTAATATCAAAGAAATCAACCCTACAACTATCAAAATACTGAGTTGGAGGTATTATAACAGACAAAAACGAGGAATGACTTTTATCAAAACTCCTAATACTACCGATGTTGCCAAAATGACAAAAGAGCTATTCCAGCATTTCGCATCGATTATCAAGCACTACAACCCCAGTATACAAATCGAAATGCTTTAAAACGCCACTGCTAATTGTTAAAAATGTTAATTGTTAATTGCTAATTGTCAATTGTTTTTTATCTTTGCCCTCAAAATAACGCTAAACAATAAAAAAATGAACAGAATTATTACCACTATTGCGGTAGCGTTTGCTACTATTACGGCGGTTAACGCCCAAGAGTTTAAAGTAGGTGCTAAAGCAGGATTGCTTCTTTCTGACCTTTCTATTGCTACTACTTCTTCTCAATGGAGTGACAGAGGTACCTTATACTTAGAAACAGTAGATATAAACACCACTCTCAAGGCGGGCTTTCACTTCGGAGGTTTTATAGAATATGGTTTTAACGACCGCTTATTTGTAGAGGGAGGAATAGATTACGCTTTTCAAGGAGCTAAAGTAAAATCGGCAGAAATTACGACAGTTAATCTTTCTACCCATGCTTCTACCCACAAAAAAGAAACTCTAAACAAGGCTTCTGTCAAAACCCAACAACTAAACATTCCACTTTGGGTGAAGTATGATATTGCTGGTTTCCGCCCTAAAGTAGGGGTAAATTTAGGTTTCTTGACAAAGGCAGAATATAAAGTTAAAAACGAAAATGGCAATTTAGATACTATTTCGTTAGATCCTGATAAAACATTCGACTTTGGACTCGGTGTCGGTGCTGAATACAATTTGCCTTTTGGTTTGTTCTTTGACGCTACCTTCAACTTAGGACTTACTGATGTTTCTACTAAAGAAAAAACAGCCGAAGAGTTTTCTGCATTCAAATTTAAAAACCGCGTAATCCAAATAGGCGTAGGTTATAAATTCTAAAAAAAACTATACATCATAACAAAAGAGACTGCTATTAAAGGCAGTCTTTTTTGTTAAAAATGTTAATTGTTAATTGTCAATTGTTAATTGTTTTTTATCTTTGCCCCCTAATTTATTGCAAATGACTATCGAACATATTCAAAATGAGCTCATTGAAGAGTTTTCATTCTTTGAAGATTGGACACAACGTTACGAATATCTCATAGAACTCGGCAAGTCGTTGCCTCTAATAGATGAACAATATAAAACTGAAAATTGCCTTATCAAAGGATGCCAAAGTCAGGTGTGGTTACACGCCGAAAAGCAAGGTAACGAACTCGTATTCACTGCCGATAGCGATGCGATTATCACCAAAGGTATTGTCGCTCTCTTAATAAGAGTATTCTCTCATCAAACCCCCGAGAATATCCTCAATGCCGATGTAAGTTTTATTGATAAAATCGGTCTTAAAGACCACCTTTCACCTACCCGCGCCAACGGCTTAGTGAGTATGATTCAGCAAATGAAACAGTATGCTCGGCAGGAATTAGAGAATAGAAATTAGAAATTAGAAAATAGGAATTAGAGGTCTTACCTCTTACCTCTTATCTCTTAACTAAAAAAAGATGGACGAAATCATAAACACCGAAGTCCTCGGCGAAAAAATCGTTGAGGTACTCAAAACCATATACGACCCCGAAATTCCTGTAGATATCTACGAACTCGGACTTATCTACGACGTTTTCGTGAACGAAGACCGCGATGTGAAAATCCTAATGACCCTCACATCACCCAATTGTCCCGTCGCCGAATCTCTCCCTATGGAAGTGAAAGAAAAGGTGCAAAGCATTGACGAAGTACACGAAACACTTGTAGAAATTACCTTCGACCCCCCTTGGAATCAAGATATGATGAGCGAGGTCGCAAAACTCGAATTAGGACTTTTGTAAACTAAATTTAATAAATCACTTATGAAAAAACTTTTATTTTCAGCTCTATTACTGTCTTCAGTAGCTACTTTCGCTCAGGAAGACGAAACTAATGGCGGTGTAGCTCAAGATCCTACAGCTGCCCCTACCGAAGAAGCTCCTGCTCCTCGTTGGACAAAAGGTGGTAGCGCTTCATTGTTGTTCTCACAAGCTGCTTTCAACCACGATTGGACTGGTGGTGGTTCTAACAACGTTGCTGCTAACCTCGCTGTGAGCTATGCTTTCAACTACAAAAAAGACAAATGGGCTTGGGATAACAATATCTTCATCGACTATGGTCTCACCAAAGTAGATGGCGATGAATATACTAAAAAAACCACCGACCGTTTTGAAGTAAACTCTGTACTTGGTTACCAATTGAACAACCCTCAATGGTACTACTCATTCTTCTTGAACTTCAAAACTCAAATGACCGATGGTTACAAGTATGTAGATAGCCAAAACCGCACGCTTATCAACAAATTGCTCTCCCCAGGTTACTTGCAATTTGGTCCTGGTATGTTGTGGAAAAAGAGTGACAACCTAAAAGTGAACATCGCGCCTGCAACTTCTAAAATTACTACGGCTCGCAAGGAATTTACTTCACCTACAGGAGCTCACTACACTCATAACTTCTACGGTGTGGAAGACGATAAAAACATCCGTTACGAACTCGGTTTCTACTTGAACGGCTATGCTAAAGTTAATGTATGGGAAAACGTATCTATTGAGAACATCCTCAGCTTGTACAGCAACTATTTAGATAAACCACAAAACATAGATTTGGATTACACTGCTAACGTAGTGATGAAAGTAAATAAATACTTATCAGCTAACTTTACTTTCCAAGCCATCTACGACGACGATGCTGCACGAGCTTTCCAAATCCGTGAATTGTTAGGATTAGGATTAAGCTACAAATTCTAATGACGAATTACGAATTACAAATTACAAAAGGACTGTCTTATTAGGGCAGTCCTTTTTTCATTATGTTTATTGGTATTTAGAAAAATAGTAGTACATTTGTAGTCATATTTTAAATATATGTTGCCAGAATTAGAGAAAATAAAAGGAGTACCCCCCAGTGCTATTATCCTGAGAGAGCTTAAGAAATCAGCTATTGAACTTGAGCAATTTCTAAAGGATACAGCACTTTCTTTGCCGTCATTAGATCAAATCACTCCTAAAATTTCTAATCTTTTAGCACAAAAGTTTGGTACAACCCCTGATTATTTTTTGAAGCTACAAGAGTATTACAACAAAAAATCAGCCTTAGACAAACTTCCCAAACCCAAACCTGATGTATCTAAAATTAGTAGGATACTATTTTGGGATACCAATTTCGATCAAATAGACTGGATAAAGAGTAAAAAGGCTGTAGTAAGACGTGTATTTGAAAGAGGAAGTCCTCAAGAAAAAGAAGTAATACTAACTTTTTATGGCAAAGAAGAAGTAATAAAACTTCTAAATGAATTACATCAAAAATTAACTAATGAAAACCTCAAAAATCTACCTGAATACAGTATCCCCATTACTTTTAGAAGTATTCAATCAGTTAAGTGAAATTTCATTACTACAACATTGTCGTTTAGTAGGGGGAACTGCCCTTAGTTTGCTTTTAGGGCACCGCATCTCTGTAGATATTGATTTGTTTACCGATCAAGAATATGGAACTCTTGATTTTGATGCTTTAGAAAAAGCTCTTAGTGATAAATTTACTTTCTTTCAAAATTCACTGGTAAAAATAGCTGCTTTTGGGAAGAGTTATTGCGTAGGTAATTCATCTAACGAAAGCATAAAAATAGATATATATTACACCGACCCCTTTGTAAGTGAAGGTATTTATATCGGAAAAGGACTTCCTATTGCCTCTTTAGAGGATATTATTCCTTTAAAAGTAGAAGCTGTTATGAATAGAGGAAGTAAAAAAGATTTTTGGGATCTACACGAAATATTAGAACATTACTCTCTTTCAACCATTATTAGTTTATACGAAAAGAAATATCCTTATATCAGTTTTAATAGCGAAATGTTAGCACAATTTATTCACTTTGAAGAAGCTGATAATGATAACGATCCCATTTGTTTAAAAGGGAAGCATTGGGAGCTAATTAAATTAGATATTGAAGAAGCTGTGATAAAAGAGAACTAAATGAAAGGTGTTCATACCTGTGGAGATAAAAAAGCACAAATGAAAATAATACTACTTTTGCCTCACACACTATTGCTGAATTAGAGAAGATTTGGAAAAACTAATTGCATACATACAAAAAACGATTCCTAAACTAAAAATAGAGGAAAAACTCCTTGGCGAGGCTTTTCAAAAAGAAGTTCTTACTAAAGATACCTTGTTGTTGGACTTCGGACAAGTGTGTGAGCATTATTACTTTGTAAACAAAGGGGCTCTTAGGATATTCTTCTACGATGATAATGGCGAGGAATACACCAGTTGGATAGCTTTTGAAGATTACTTCTTTACAGAGCAATTTAGTTATACAAATTCTTTGCCTTCTCGTTATGCTATTACAGCTATTGAAGATACTGAAGTGCTGAAAATACATAAGCAACAAATGGACAAACTACTCCAAAACAATTATCAGTGGCAACAGTTCTTCATACAAAATGAGCAACAAACAATATTACGGCTGATGGAAACTATTGAACTCTTCCAAAGGCAATCGGCTAAAGAGCGATATGAAGCCTTATTCAGCTTTCCTGCCTTTATACAAAAAGTGAAACAAAAAGACCTTGCCACAATGCTCGGGATGACTAAATATTCTATCAGCAGACTAAAATCTTATAAGTAAAGAGAGGAAGTTGCCAAATAGCAACTTTTTAGTGTATTGCAGTGCGTAATTTTGCATTTATAAAACAAATGTAAAATGAACCAAGAAGAACAATACAGTTTCAGTCCGCTGGACAGCTATCAGTGGATGAAGAAAGAGGCTTTTGCTTATATAAAAGCCCAACAATGGATAGATGAAGCGTTGTTTGAAGAGTTTTCAAACGCTTTTGAAGATTATTTTAAGCACTCATTACAAAAAGTATCTCATCTTATCGAGAATGAGTTGGACGAAGGGAATGTGCAATTTGCGGTTTTGGTAGTAGCTTTGTATGAAGCTTTTGTGAAGATAGGCAAGGAAGAGAAAGAGGCTTTCAAATATGTGTGCCTTGCTATCAATGAGCCCATAGCCCCTTTTATGGAGCAGAACACTGAGGCTTTCTTAACAGCTTCGGAGCGCCCTTTTAAGGCGATCGTGGAGATATCAAAAGCACGAGAAGCGTATTATTTTGGCAAGAGTTTTGGCTTTGAACGCCTTATAGACAATAATTACGGTTATGTTTTGCAAATTAAAAAGTGCTTGTTTCACGAAGTACTAAAAGCCCTTGAACATACTTTTTTGCAAAGAATTATATGCCAAGTAGACTGCGGTTGGATAAAAGGCATTAAAACAGATCTACACAACTTACATTTTGCACGACCCACTACTTTTGCTACAGGCAATACCTGCCAAATGTGGTTTATAAAAGAAGAAAAAACAGAAGATATACAATGACCCTAAACCTCGATTTCCTCAGTCAGTATTTTACTGAAGTACATTTCGATAAAGATGCCCTCATCACCCGTGCAGGTGAGGTGGAGCACTCGCTCTATTACCTTAGCGAGGGCATCGTGCGCTTCTTTTATTACAACCCCACAACCGACAAGGAAACTACTGTAGATATCCTCTTTGCCGAGCAGTTTTTTATGTCGTATGCCTCGTTTGTAAAGCGTGAATCTTCGCTCTTCTCTATTCAAGCACTCAAAGAGGTTACCGCCTATAAAATAGGGCGTGAACACTTGGAACACCTCATAGAACAGCAAGAGTACCTACAAATAAAAGCTGATATTTTGGAGCATCTGCTCATTGAAAAGATGCAACGCGAGGCGCAATTCTTATTGCAATCACCGGAGGAGATTTACCGTAATCTATTAGAAAAAGACCCCAAACTCATCCAGAATATCCCCCTAAAATATATCGCTTCTTATATTGGTATCACTCCCCAAGCCCTGAGCAGGATTAGAAAAAGAATATTCTAAAAGGTTACTTTTTCATTGAGTTCTTTTAATAATTCTTCCACAAGAGAGAAATAAACTCTTGGATATATTTCTCTTTCCTGTAGGATTGTAGTCAAGCGAAACCTTAATTTCATACAAAGTTCTGTTCCTAAGGTAGTGTACTTTAAATCCTCTTTCAGCAAATGAGCCAAATTATTATAGTTTTCATCTTCTAATGTGATGATAAGCCATTCCACTTTGCCAAAAAAGTCTCTGGAGATATGTTCTTGGTAGAAGGTGTCAAATAGTTCAAAGAAAGCATCTAAAGCCTTTTCTTTAGTCTTGAATTTGTAGAAGAGTATATCCGCCCATCCTCTACTATCCCTAAGATGATATTTCTTGCGTAACCAATAGTAAAAATCATTATAGAGTATATTGGCTTTTACCTCTTCTTCTTGATTGCGATAATACCAACCATTTAGGAAAGCCTCTAAGCAGAATATATCGTGTTCGTGAATAAATAATTCAGGAAGAGGCTTGATAAGGTTTATAAGTTCTATGATGTTCATTACTTATTTCTTTAGCGTGTTAAAAGGAGGTCATCTATCTGTTTTTCAGCACCTGAGCCTATAGAGACCATTTTGCTGACGTCAGCAAAATGGTAGGCTATATTTTCACCTACACTACTGCAGGAAACCTTTGCTTTTTGAATAATAAGTTCAAAATTGCGCCACTGAGAGTACCCCAATAAGGTTTGTAACTCTCTGGCACTCCAGCATTCTATGCCTTCTACTTCTTGGGCGGCTTTCTCAAATTTCTTAAAAAGAGCTTTTATTTCTTCTGCTTTCATTTTGGTATGATGAATTATTTTTCCGCAAAGTTATGGTTTTATTCTTATACTGCCAAAAGCATTTCTTAACCCAAGTTCATTTTTTTGGCGTTTTTTCGGCGTTACTTTGCAGCGTAAAACAAATACAAACTAAAATGAACTTAAAAATGTTACCTATCACGTTTATGATGGCGCTTGCTACCCTTAAAGCTTCCCCCCAAAATCCCGATTTTTTGACCCTTATCAAGGCTGCTACACAAGCACCTTCAGGTCATAACTCTCAGCCTTGGTGGTTTGAAACCTCCGATCATAGTATCGTTATCAAACCCAACTTCGAGAAAGCCCTCCCTGCCGTCGATGGTCAGCATCGCGAACTCTTCATCAGCTTGGGTTGTGCGCTCGAAAACCTCTGTATCAAAGCCTCTGAGCTACAGTACCAAACTAATGTAACCCTCACTCCCGAGGGGGTCATCACCATTGACTTACGAAAATCAGAAGCTGTTGCCCCTAACCCTTTGGCGAGTGTGATTGAAAAACGACAAACCAACCGCTCGACGTACGACGGCAAACGCATCGACCCTGCGCTATTGCAAAACCTTGTAGCGCAAACAGGAGCAACGGGTATCTTTACTTTTGCCAATGGCACTCCGCTCTTCGAGAAACTCACCGATGCCGTCTTGCAAGGCAATACTGCTCAGATGTCCGATCCTGCTTTTAAAAATGAACTGCTTTCGTGGATTCGCTTCAACAAAAAACACTCTGAAAGCACTCACGACGGACTCAGTTATGCAGTACTCGGAGCGCCTAATTTACCCCGTTGGGTTACAGAGCCTATCGTAAAAGGAAGCCTCAAAGCAAAAACCCAAAACAAAACCGACCTGAAAAAGATTCAATCCTCTTCGGATATGGTGCTCATCACTACCACTACAAACGATATCCCCACGTGGATAGCCACCGGTCGCACCCTCGAACGCTTTTTGCTCTTGCTCACCCAAGCAAGCATCGCTCACGCCTACCTCAATCAGCCGTGTGAAGTACCCGAAGTAAATGCTGCTCTACGCGAAAAACTCACTGAAAACAACGTCTATCCTCAAATTCTTTTGCGTATCGGCTATGCCAAACCTGTCGCATACTCCAAAAGAAAAGACGTTAAGGAAGTGATGAGATAATTTGCCAATTTGTTGATTCGCTAATTTGTCGATTTGCGTCGCTACACTTTGCCAAAGGTGCGAGCCGCACGGGCGATTAAAGAATTGCTACAGAGGCTGTCCGAAAAGTCTAAAAATCGCTTTTG
>NZ_KB291397.1:0-9607 GCF_000318295.1 Capnocytophaga sp. oral taxon 326 str. F0382 | reverse complement strand
AAGCCAGTGATAGCTGGGTATGTGCTGCAAACGCCCCTATACATTTTCTAACGCCTAATTTCGTCATTCGTAACTCGTCATTCGTAAATATTTATTACCTTTGCCCCTACATTTGCTAATCTGCTAATTTTCTAATTTACTAATTGAATTTATGAGAGTAGTTATCACCGGAATGGGTATTTATTCCTGCATAGGCACTTCACTGGGCGAGGTGTGTGATTCGTTATACCAAGGGAAATCGGGTATTGTTTTCTTGCCCGAACGCAAAGAATATGGCTATCGCTCTGCCCTCACAGGCTTTGTGGAAAATCCCGACCTCAAAGGTCTCTTGGGTCGCCGCGAGCGTATTTCTATGGGACAAGAAAGCGAATTTGCCTATATGGCAACCCTCGAAGCACTTAAAAATGCAGGTATCGATAGCGATTTCTTACAACAAAACGAAGTGGGAATCCTCTACGGCAACGACAGTGTAGCCGAGTCGGTGATTCTTACCAACGACAAGATAAGAGAAAAGAAAGACACCACACTGGTAGGCTCTGGAGCGGTGTTCCGCACGATGAACTCCACTGTAACGATGAACCTCTCTACTCTCTTCCAACTGCGTGGAGTGAATATGAGCATCAGTGCCGCTTGTGCCAGTGGCTCACACTCAGTGGGTTTGGGCTATTTGCTGATACAAAGCGGTATGCAAGACTGCGTGATTTGCGGCGGTGCTCAGGAAATCAACATGTACAGTATGGGCAGTTTTGATGGTCTTGGGGTCTTCTCAATGCGCGAGGGAGAGCCTGCTTTGGCTTCACGTCCTTTCGATGCTAATAGAGACGGTTTAGTGCCCAGTGGGGGCGCAGCTACTTTGGTGTTAGAAAGTTATGAATCGGCAATGAAACGCGGGGCAACCCCTATCGCTGAGGTCGTAGGTTATGGCTTTTCGTCTAACGGCGGACATATCTCTACCCCCAATGTAGAAGGACCTGCCCGTGCGATGGCGCGCGCCCTCAAAAATGCAGGAATGCAAGCTAATGAAATCGACTATATCAATGCGCACGCCACTTCCACCCCCATAGGCGATGCCAATGAAGCAAAGGCTATTTATGAGATTTTTGGCAGTCATATCCCTGTGAGTTCCACCAAATCAATGACCGGACACGAGTGCTGGATGGCAGGTGCCAGCGAAGTGATATATTCCGTGCTGATGATGCAAAACAGCTTTATAGCTCCTAATATCAATTTTGAAACCCCCGATGAAGCTTCTGCCAAACTCAATATCATCGCCGAAACTGCAGAGCGCCCTATCAATGCCTTTTTGAGCAACTCTTTCGGCTTTGGCGGTACAAACTCAGCGTTAGTAATCAAGAAAATTTGAGAATTATAGTCTATCATAATTGATTTGCAAAATTTGTGTCGCTACACCTTTCTGTACGAGGTAAGATGTAAAAAGTCTCATTTGGTTAACTAAAATGATAATTGAAAAATAAAATGAATAAGATATTTTGTTTCCTACTTATTTATATTATAACACTAAGTTGTAATATCTACAATAAAAAAGAATTCTACACTGGTTATGTATATGATTTTGATACAGAAAAACCTTTACAAAATGTAAAAGTAATAGAATTAGAAAGTAACCACGAAACGACAACCAATGAAAAAGGATATTTTAGTATGAAGAAGTTAGAAAATGTATCTTCAAGTCTTATTTTTGAAAAAGAAGGTTATAAGAAAGATACTATTCGTTCTATTCAGATACAAAATGGTGAACAACAACAAGAAGTTTTCAAAGGAAAAATAATTTATATATCTAAATTAAAAATATGAATCAAGAGTTGAAAAACAATAACCCTTGATTAACAGAATGTTATCGCTTTTGCATCGTGTCTCCCCCTTTGAAGGAAGTCAGCAAGCAGGCGTAGCTGAGTATGTGAGGGGGGGATGTTTTAAATCAATAAGTTAATTTAACCCTTGATTGGCATTTTTAGAGAATATATAAATCGTTTAATACACTTTTAAAAAATGAACACATTCCTTTGTACAATAGATTTACAACCTAATATATTGTCCTCCGACCGTTTGAGCATTGCTCTCATAATGGCTAATGAACATACATTGCTTTTTAAATATTCAGAAAAAAAGCTTAATGCTGTAAAACATTTGTTTTCTCCTGAGGCTTTCAATATACTGAAATACTTAACATCTTTAGAAGAAAGTTTTAACTCCCATAATCAAGAATTGTTAAAAAAATGGGTGAACGAGGGTTATTTATCTTATTTAGAAAAGTATAACAATAATTTAGTGTTGTTTTCTAAAACAAAAAAAGTAAATGTACCTCTCAACCGAGAAACCTTTGGTAAATTCTTTGAAATGTATGTCTTTCCCTCTGAAAACAATTATCAAACAGAAGAATATTCACAAGAAAACTTATTAACAGATATACTAGTAAGATAATTATCACACAACCTCTTACTTGTTACCTCTTACCTGTTACCTGAATAAAATGTACGACTTTATCATCATAGGTGCGGGACTTGCAGGCGTAAGTTTTGCCCATACCCTCGAAAAAAACGGCAAAACCTTCTGCCTCCTCTCCGACCATTCTCAAGTGGCGAGCCTTATCGCTGGAGGAGTTTATAATCCCGTCGTTTTAAAGCGATTTACCCCCGTTTGGCATTCTGAGGATATAATGAATAGCGCCAACCGTTTTTACGACGAAATTGAGGCTAAAACGCAATGTCAATTTCGCATCCCTATACACGTAGTGCGCAAATTCGCTTCTGTAGAAGAACAAAACAATTGGTTTACAGCTTCCGATAATCCGCTGCTTGCTCCTTATTTGAGTCCCGTGATATTGCCCGCTCTCAACGAGGCACTCCCAGCACCTTTTGGCTTAGGCGAAGTGCTCCACACGGGGAGATTGAACGTACAACACTATATAACCGAAAGTATAAAACGCTGGCAAGCAGAAGGTGTGTGCTACGAGAAGACTTTTGTGTACGACGATTTAGAAGTATACGATGCACATGTGGTTTATTGCGGAGTATCTGCCCAAAATATCATTTTCTGTGAAGGTTGCGGTATTGCTAAAAATCCCTATTTCAGCAAATTGCCTATGCGTCCGTGCAAAGGGGAGACCCTCACTATCAGCGCTCCTCGTTTGCAGTTGCAACACATCTACAAAAGTGATGGGGTATTGATTCCGTTAGGGGATGATAAATATATACTTGGCGCTACTTACGACCCCGAAGATTTAACTGAAGTAATTACCGAAGCTGCCCGTACCGAACTTTTAGAAAAACTGCGCAAAATGACGAACGTTCCTTATGAAGTGCTAAGCCATCAAGCCGCGATTCGCCCTACAGTAGCCGATAGGCGACCCCTTTTAGGGCAACATCCTCAGCACTCACATCTGTGGGTGTTCAACGGTTTAGGTACCCGAGGCGTGCTCAATGCCCCTTACTGCGCCCAAGTGCTCTACGCCGCCGCTTTTGAAGAAATAGAAATCCCCCACGAAATGAATATCAACCGCTTCGCCAAGAGATTTAGGCATTAATCTTCTTACCTCTTATCTGATATAAATTTTCCCAAAACCTTCAGTTCCTCTGTCATTATCTCCAAAAGTTGCATAGCTTGCTCAAATTGGGCGTAATGTTCAAACCCTACATCCACGAAAAAAGCGTATTTCCAAGGCGTTTCTATCACTGGCAACGACTGTATTTTGGTCATATTTATATCGTGGTCGCGCAACACGTTCAGCACGGTGGCAAGACTTCCGCTCTTGTCGTATACTTGGAATTTTAGGGTAGCTTTGTCAATTTCTTCTTTTGGTAGATGGTTATCAGTAGTAGAGAGCACCACAAAGCGGGTAGCGTTGCGCTTAATAGTTTGGATACTTTCAGCTAATATCGGCAAGTGGTAAAGTTCCGATGCCGAGGTTGAGGCAATTGCAGCAACACCTTTCAGCTGCTGCTCGTGAATTTCTTTAGCTGCCTGAGCGGTGTTAGTAGCTTCCACCAAACGGATATGAGGATATTGCTCAAAAAAATCTTTGCACTGCAATAGTGCCATATAGTGTGAGCGCACTTCGGTAATATCGGCTAAAGTTTGATTGCCAAGAGCCATCAGGTGGTGCTGAATATTCATATAGTACTCGCCTGTGATGTGCAAGTTGTTGCGGTCGATAAGCGCATAGTTGGGCAGTATAGCCCCTGCAATGCTGTTTTCAATCGCCATTACTCCCCATTGGGCTTCCCCATTTAAGAGTTTTTTCACCACTATATCAAAATTGCGACATTCTATAACGTCTATATCCTTACCAAAATAGGCTTCAGCTGCCTGATAATGGAACGAACCTTGGGTACCTTGTATGGCTATTTTTTCATTCATAGTGCAAAAATACATCTTTTTTCTTGCATATTCAAAAAATTGTTGTACCTTTGCCCCCGATTTTAAGAATTATCGTTTAACTAAATACAAAAAATACGCACGAAGAAATGACCTATATCAAGTTACATATCGCATCTGTATTACCTTTGCACAAGGTAACGCTTCGTGGCGTATCCGCTTGATTAGAATAATAGTATAAAATATAGAAGAGCCCGAAGCACCCGCTTCGGGCTTTTTGTTTTTCCTCATAAATAAAACTTTTAGGACACCTTCCTATCACATTTTCCCGAAGCAATTAAATTGTAAGTTAGAACAATTTGCCTTTTGAAAATATCCTTATTTGAGGATTGTCCCCCTTCGGGGGTTCGGGGGCTGATTAATTATTAATTGTCAATTGTTAATTGAAAAATGGGAAATCTATATATTACCCCCGAAGGCGTCTCTCGCCTGCGCAATTTGCGTTCTCGCAAACGCATTGTTCGAGAAGACCACGAGAAGTATTTGCGCGAATGTATCAAACGCCAAAAAGCACTCTTTAAACAACGCCGTGAACTGCCACTTGTACCACTCGAAAAACCTTACCAAAAGGGCTATGTGCGTTTCTTTGTACTGAGGGAAGATGTAAGGCAAGGCAAGCAAGCCGACTTTTTCGCGACACTTTTGGAGAAAATCAACACCTATCAATATGCTGATACACGTAAGTTTCAGAAGAAGAAAAAGCGCCGTGGCAAACGCGTTTACATAGCTCGTAAGCAGGAATTGTACGCTTTTAATCAATGGGAATGGCAAAGAGCCCTTGAAAGGGGGAAGTTTACTGAAAAAGAACGCGCCTATTTTGCGAGGATAGAGTGTTTTAATCGCCAAAAAGACCGTTTTGAAACCTATTACGAGTTTACCGAAGCGTGGCGTTTTGAATTGCGTATAAAGCCTAATATGATCACCCACTACCGTCCGGTAGATGTAGCCATAGAGGGAGAACTCGCCGAGCTTGATAAAATCATAAATGACCATAAGAACTGGGGGATTATCCATAGCAAAATCTATGGAGGCAGTTATTCGTGGAATCAATTCCAAAAGCGCTATACGCCTAAGGAAAAGTACAAACGCACCCCGCTGAAAGAAATTGCAGCCCTTAAGTATCACACCTCAGCAATGGAAATCGCAGATATCCTTTTGGAGGTCAATCTTTAACCCCAATCCGACCAGTCTGCCCCGTCAGACTTGTCCGATTTACAAAAAAACAAAGAAAAAAATGCAAGAAAAAATCATACAAATCACCGCAGGTCGCGGTCCTTTAGAATGCCAATGGGTAGTGGCGAAAGTACTCAAGACTTTCCTGCAAGAAGCTACTCAAGCAGGCATCAGCTATACCATTCTCAGCCGAGAGGAAGGCGATGCTAATCTCACTGTAAAATCGGTTACCCTGCAACTTAAAGGCAAGGAGTTAGCATCGTTTTTGAAAAGTTGGCTCGGCACTGTTTGCTGGGTAGGTAAGAGCACCTTTCGCAAGTTTCACCAGCGCAGCAATTGGTATATAGGCGTTTTTGAGCTCGACCAACTGCAACGCCAGACTTTCTCGGAGCGCGATGTACAGTTCCAAACCACTCGCTCGCAAGGCAATGGCGGACAGAATGTGAACAAGGTAAATTCGGCAGTACGCGCCACTCACCTGCCTACGGGTATCAGCGTATTGGCACAGGATTCACGTTCACAGCTGGACAATAAGAAACTCGCTCTTGCTCGCCTTAAAGAAAAACTCGCCGAAATAGAGCTTCAGCAACTTGCCGAGCAAGCACAGAGTCATTGGAGCAATCACACCCAAGTGCAACGCGGTAACCCTGTGCGCACTTTCAAAGGCACCGATTTCAAAAGCACTTATGTAGAAAAAAGCTATAAAAAAGAACGCGCCGCTGGCAAGAAGGAAATTAGAGAATTAACAGATTAGCAAATGCTTGTCGTGCTACGACCTTTACTAAAGTTGAAAAGAATTTCAGCAACCCTCCAAGTTATTCTGAGTTTCTCCGAGATATCAGCATCTCTCAAAAAAAATAAACTTTATGACCGGAAGATTCTACCAAGATACCCATTTCAACCTTACGATGCTCAATGGTTTGCCCATAGAGCAACTCAAGGTATGTGTAAATCCTGATGATGGAGATGTTTTAATCGTCTATTTAAAAGCAGAAGGACAACCTATTTTTCAGTTCTTTTTAGATGTGGGTATTGCTTTTTGTGAGTGTTGGAATGAGTATGAAGTAGATGAGGACGATGATGACTATCGCTTTGATGACCTTACTGAGGCTTGGCAACTCAAAGGCAAACACATTAGTGCTATTTTTGCTGAAGAAGTAGCCGGAAATAGTGAAATTACCTTTCTTTTGGAAGAAGGTGAAAAGCTCCTGCTCTACTATTGCCCTACAGAAGATAAGATCTATTTCATTAAGGACAATCAGGTAATTTGCCGATTTGCTAATTTGTCAATGAGTACGTCTCACAACTCGGAGATATTCCAAGTTTCTCCAAGTTTCTCAAGAAAATACTAATAACCCTATTCATTACTATGGAAGAACAAATACAAGAACTTTTAAATAGTATTCCTCAAGGAGTTACTTATACTACCTTTCCTGAAGAACTCGAACCAGAGGATATTTCACAAGAGCGCATTGACGGTCTTAAGAAACTGCTTACCCACGAAGATGTTTTTATTGAGCTTTCTGCTGCTAAATTGCTTTGTGCGTGGGGAATAGATGAAGGTTTTAAGGCTTTGATACAACTGTATGAAGCAGGAAAAACCGAAGGTTATTTTACTCATCGTTTGCACGGTTATGAAGGAACCGCTGAACAACTGCTTTGGGTACTGTTGTGTTATCAATCTACTAAAGAAGAGATTTCAGAAGAAGCAGGCGAGAAAGCTCAACAACAAATTCGCCCTTATGTAAAACAATTGCTGCAAAAGGTACATAACCCAGAGCAATGGAAAAAATATGTAGAGGGTATTATCAATTAAACAAATTATTATGGCAAATTTAAAACTCAAAGGGAAAGACCTCCTCAAGTTAGGTTTCCCGAATAATCAATCTATCAATGTAGCGTTGGAAGTGATGAAACGCAATTACGCTACTAAAAACTTGGCGTATGTAAAGTCGGTACTTGAGGATATTTTAAAAAATCCTGCGCAGTACGAAGGACACCTTACTTTTGGTCAGATAGCCGAGGCGCTGCTTTCGTCTACTAAAACCGAAAAACGACAGCTCAACGCTACCCGTGCCCCTTATCATATCTTTGGCGACGACATCACCGAAGAAGCAAAAACGCAACTCTACACCGCTCTCAAGCTCCCTATTTCGGTAGGCGGAGCCCTAATGCCCGATGCCCATAGCGGCTATGGGTTGCCCATAGGAGGTGTGCTGGCGGTAGAGAATGCTGTGATTCCTTATGGCGTAGGCTTGGACATCGGTTGCCGTATGTGCCTCAGTATCTTGGATATTCCTGTATCCTACCTCTCGGGGGCGCGTGATAAGTACGAAAAAGCCCTTGCTGAGCATACGAAGTTCGGTATGTACGAAACTCATAAATCACACGTAGAGCACGAGATTTTCGAGCGTGATACTTTTTCACTGATTCCTATTCTCAAGCGATTGAAGGATAAGGCAATCAAGCAGATGGGTACTTCGGGCAGTGGCAATCACTTTGTGGAATTTGGCGAGGTAGCACTCTTAGCCGACGATCCACAAATAGGCTTACCCAAAGGAAAATATCTCGGTATCCTTTCGCATAGCGGTTCGCGTGGTTTTGGTGCTGAAATCGCTCAGTATTACGTACGCGTGGCAGCCGAACAATGTCCCCTACCCAAAGAAGCCCAACAGTTTGCGTGGCTCGACCTCAATACCCACTTAGGTTTAGAGTATTGGACGGCTATGAACCTCGCAGGCGATTACGCTTCTGCCTGCCACGACGATATCCATCGCCGACTTATTCGCGCTGTGGGTGGTCGATTGAGAGCGCGCATCGAGAACCACCACAATTTTGCGTGGAAAGAAATTCACGATGGCAAAGAAGTAGTAGTACACCGCAAAGGGGCAACTCCAGCAGGGGAGGGGGTACTGGGTATTATCCCCGCCTCAATGACCGATGCCGGCTATATCGTGCGAGGCAAAGGCAATGCCCAGAGTTTCGATTCAGCTTCACACGGGGCAGGACGTGCTTTCTCGCGCAATGAGAGCAGGAATCGCTTTACCAATTCCGATATCAAAAAAGCCCTCAAAGCCAAAGATATTACCCTCATCGGGGGTAATGCCGAAGAAGCTCCTATGGCGTATAAAAACATAGAAACCATAATGGCTTCACAAAGCGATTTAGTAGATATCATCGGTACTTTCCAGCCACGCATCGTGCGAATGGACAAGTAATCAGTTATTTTTGAATTATGTTATTCTGTAGGAAAGCCAGCGATAGCTGGGTATGTGCTGCAAACGCCCTTACAAATAAAACTTTTCGGACAGTTTTTTATTTACTTATATGCTAATTATCTTGTATCTTTGCCAAAAATAGAAAATATTATGCCTTATACAGTTACCATTACCGATAACAATCCACAAGCACTACACCTTGTGAGATATCTTAAAACACTTGATTTTGTAAAAGTTACAAAGCAAAAAGAACCTAAGTACTCTCAGGAAGTGTTGGACGCTTCTAAAATATTAAAAATGACCCCTGAGGAAATAGTAGAAGCTGCTAAAGAAGAAGAAATGACCCCTGAGGATTACGCGTTTGTGATGACAATCTCTAAGAAGATAAATCACAATATAGCTAAACGTTGGGATGAACACTTTAATATTTAATATGATATGATTATCATTGCCGACAGTAACATTTTTATGAGTGCTCTTATAAACCCCTCTGGTCATAAAGCTTTAATATTGGCTGAAAGGAAAAAGGTTACGGACATTTCTTTATTTCTACAGAAGAATTGAGTGAACATCTCTACAAAAAATAAAACCTCTAATTTACTTATTTTCAGTTGAAGAAACGCTCCTCTCACATAAAGGATATGCTATATGTTTTGTTGCTTCCGCTGCTTTTCATTGGTATATTGTTTAGTCGCTTTTTTGATAAGATGGACGAAAAAATACATATTCGCACTATACTCGCTTGGATATTCTCGCCCATTACTGCCCTATATATAACGTCAGTTCAATATAACAGAAGATTGATTTCCAGCTTTGTAACA
>NZ_KB291396.1:0-1113 GCF_000318295.1 Capnocytophaga sp. oral taxon 326 str. F0382 | reverse complement strand
TTTTTATCAGTACAGAACTTATAATCCTTTTACATCATGGTAAAAAGAAAATCCTACATATTGATCTTACTTTCTATTTGTTTTATAGCTTGCTGTTATAAAGGTCCTTATACCTCTTACGGTTCAATAAGACAAAAAATTAGATCTTTTTCTAAAATTACTGAGAATTATGAACTAATTGATACAACAGCTTTGTATAAATTAGATGCTATTCAAGAGTACACTCATTATAACCTAACTGAAAAGAGGGTGTCATTTTATGAAAAAGATGATGCACACTATTATCCTTATACTCAGTATTTAAAATTTTATTCTAATGGAAAATTAGCTGTTTTTTTTATTTCCAAACGAGACACTTTATTTCTTAAACGTGAAATGTTTAATCCTGAGAAAGCTATAATGGGCTATTATTACATTAAAGGAAATGATATTAAAATAAAAACAGCAGGGATAATCAATTGTTATCTATATGTTTTTAAAGAAAAAGGGAGAATAAAAAATGATACTATTACCTTAATGTTAGATAGTTCTATCGAAGAAATATATAAGAAGAAAACAATTCCAAAAGAACTTTTAGAAGGTTGGGAACCTGATTGGTAAACTTAATGTTTTTTAGCGTAATACAAAACTTATAACTCTTTTACATTATGGTAAAAATTATTATTTCTACATTTTTATTTTTTTGTCTGTGTGCTTGTAGTGTTATTTACAATAAAAAATCTTTTGTATTTAGTAATACACCCAGTGAAAGAAAGTTAAGAACAAATGGATATTATTATCAAGTATACAATCTTGATAAAGAGTATATGCGACAAAAAGGTGTATATATCAATATGCAACTTTTTTTAGATAATGGATATACTTATGTTGTCAAAAATGGTTTTGGAGATTACTGTGGTGATTTAATAGAGAAGGAATGTGCTGTTAAAGCCTCAGAATATATGTTAGATAAAAATATAAATGAGTTTTTAGAAGAAACTGATAAACAAAGTAATAGAAATTATCATATTTGGAATTGGGGAAAATATCATATTCAAAATGATACCATAGTTGTAAAGTGGTTTTATAATCATTTTGGCGACTATTTTTTAGTAGAAGAAAAAGGCATTGTAA
>NZ_KB291395.1:37595-49516 GCF_000318295.1 Capnocytophaga sp. oral taxon 326 str. F0382 | reverse complement strand
CGCTGATATTTTTTCGCCCACGAATCTCACAAATTTACACGAATGTTTCTGATCGCAATGATGGGGGTTTGACCTATAATTACAGAATTTGCACAAATATTTCAGCTTGCGCTGATGGTTTTAGGATTCCATATAGCCTTTGATTTCGTAAAGGCAGTGGGTTTGCATATCTGCTCCTCGTAGCCACGCGCGATGCCAATGGACGATTTTTTCTAAAGTATCGGCGAGTCGCCATTGAGGATGCCATTTGAGTCGGGTAGCAGCTTTGGAACAGTCGAGTTTTAGAAAGTTAGCTTCGTGAGGCTGTTCGCTCTTGTCCCATTCATAATGGGCTCCTTCGCCCCAAAATTGTACCATTTTTTCTAATATCCATTGCACGGGCTGGCAATCGTCGTCCTTAGGTCCAAAATTCCAACCTTCGGCAAAGGCATTGCCCTCATTATACAAGCGTTCAGCTAATACTAAATAGCCTGAGAGGGGTTCTAATACGTGCTGCCACGGACGTGTAGAGAGGGGGTTACGGATAATCACGGGCTGTTGTTGCTCAAAAGCTCGCAAGATATCGGGTATCAACCGGTCGTCAGCCCAATCACCTCCTCCTATTACATTACCTGCACGGGCTGAGGCTACAGCTGCGGTATCGTTAGTATAAAAAAATGAGCGACGATAGGCAGAGACTACTAACTCAGCACAGCCTTTGCTATTGCTATAAGGGTCGTGTCCGCCCATAGGTTCGTTTTCACGATAGCCCCATTCCCATTCTCGGTTCTCATAACACTTATCGGTAGTGATAATAACTACCGATTTCAGCTGAGGGGCATATCGAGCTGCTTCCAAAACGTTTACAGTACCCATTACATTGGTACTATAAGTGTCTACAGGCTCTTTGTAGGAAAGTCGCACTAAAGGTTGAGCAGCTAAATGTAATAACACATCGGGATTGAAAGCACGTATGCTTTGTGATAGCTGTTGGAGGTTGCGAATGTCGCCTATTTCGGTTTGCATATTGTCACCTACTTTAGCGACTTCAAAGAGGGCGGGCTGGGTAGGAGGAGCTAATGAAAATCCTTTTACTTCGGCTCCCATCAACTGTAGCCATAGGGATAGCCACGACCCTTTGAATCCAGTGTGCCCTGTAACAAGTACGCGTTTTCCTTTCCAAAATTGAGGATTTACTTTTCCTACTACCATACTTTCCAAGGAGCTTTATTGGTTTGCCATAATTCTTCTAAGAGCATTTTATCGCGGAGGGTATCCATTGGTTGCCAGAAACCTTCGTGTTTGTAGCTCATCAGCTGTCCGTCGGCAGCTAATCCTTTGAGAGGTTCTTGTTCCCAAATTGTATTATCGTCTTTGATGCGATCTATCACTTTGGGTGAAAGGACAAAGAACCCTCCGTTTACGAGAGCACCATCGCCTTTCGGCTTTTCTTGAAACTTCATAATCTGATTGTCTACTATATCTAAAGCTCCAAAGCGACCTGGGGGGTAGACAGAAGTGAGGGTAGCTTGCTTGCCGTGAGCTTTATGAAAAGCTAGTAATTTAGCAATATCAATATCAGCTACCCCATCGCCATAGGTAAAGCAAAAGGCTTCCTCATTGGCTATATAAGGCAATACTCTTCTAAGGCGTCCTCCCGTCATAGAGTGTTCTCCTGTATCTACGAGGGTTACTTTCCACGGTTCAGCACGTTTTTGGTGTACGTGCATCTCGTTGTTTGCCATATCGAAAGTGATATCCGATTGGTGCATAAAGTAGTTGGCAAAATACTCTTTGATGATATAGCCTTTATAGCCACAACAGATGATGAACTCATTGATGCCATAATGTGAATAAATTTTGAGGATATGCCATAAGATGGGCATTCCTCCTATTTCTACCATTGGTTTGGGTTTTACAACGGTCTCTTCACTGAGGCGTGTACCGAGACCACCTGCTAATATTACTGCTTTCATAGTGTTTTTATATCGAATTATTTTTTGACCACAAATATTTTCAGCTTGCGCTGATGTTTTTTTTTCGCCCACGAATTTCACGAATTGGCACGAATATTTTTCAGGTTGCAATGATAAGGTTTTTGACCTCTAAGTTTATGAATTGCACGAATACTTCAGCTTGCGCTGATGTTTTTTTGTCCACGAATTGCACGAATTGGCACGAATATTTTCAGCTTGCGCTGATGGGGTTAAACAAAGGCATCGGCGAAGAAGTTTTCTTCTTTTAGTCCTTGTTCGGAGAGGAGTTTTTGAGCGCTTTGTATCATCACTTCACTACCACAAGCGTATACTTGTGCTTTTTGCCAATGGATAGGCTGCTGTAATGCTATTTCTTGTACATAACCTTTAGCCCCTTGCCACTGCTCTTCGCGAGAGAGTACGGGTATATAGGTGAAATTAGGTAGTGTTGTTTTGGGTTGCCAAAAGAGGTCTTCTTTCTTTCTTCCTCCCCAAAATAACCATATTTTTTTATGAGTTGTTAATTCAGGTGTAGATTGCAGCTGTTCTAAAATTGCTTTTATAGGTGCGATTCCAGTACCTGTAGCTAGCAGTACAATCTCCTCACAATTGGGATTATTGCGATAGAAAAAAGTACCCAGCGGGCCTTCCATTCGTAATAAGTCGTTAGGTTTGGCTTCGTTAAACCAGTACTGACTAAATAAACCTCCTTCATAATTACGGATAAAGAGTCTTAGTTCATTGGCTTCACATTGGCTATGGTTGATAGAATAACTGCGTTTTTGTCCGTTTCTGATAATATCTACATACTGCCCAGGCAAGAACTGAAAGACTATCTTTGGGGGCAAGCGCAATACTACTTCTACAATATTAGGAGTAAGTACAGTGATGTTATTTATTTTACAAGGTGTAACTTGTGGTTTAGGCAATTTTACTGCCAAGTCTTCTACATCTAATATTACTTCTGATCTAGGTACTACATTGCACGAGAGTACATAGCCCGCTGCTTTTTCTTCTGCTGTAAGCACTTTTTCGTCTTGCAAATTCTCAACTTTGCCTTGAAGTATTTTTACACGGCAACTCCTGCAACGTGCCTCAAAGCACGAATATTCTAAACTGATATCGTTATCTAAGGCGGCTCTTAGCAAAGAGGTATTCTCATCACAAGAATAAGATTTGTCGTTTTTTAAATATATGGTATATGTTGACAAGATAGGTAATATTTAGGGCGCAAATATACAAAATTATTTTGGATAACACTTATGTTTATTTATGAAATAGGTTGAATGTGTAGTTTTTTTAGAAGTTTTAGTATATTTGTTTAGTGGGGTGTTATACCAATGTTTTGAGGGTGAGTTGGTTGTTATCGGTAGAGGTTTTTGCTAAGTGTTGTACCCTTGCGGAGAGTGCTCGGCGTCGGTTGCGGTTGAACTCGGTGAGTTTGTGGTGGGATTTGGTAGTTGCTAATAGAAATGCGCAAAAGATTCCTATGACTATGAGTAGGAACAGCCCTGCATAAGCCCAGTGTGCGGTGTTGTGGCATTGGTAAGTGTGGAGTATTCGCAGATGTTTTTCGTTAGTGAGATCTCCGCGTTTACGCACAGCTTGTAGTTTTTCTTTCCACGCTTGTTGTAGAGCTTCGTCTTTCCAATTGACGTACCATAAGCTCCACTTGAACTGATAGTTAGGTACTGTTAGAGCTAAGTGTTTTTGCAAACGATAGGTGAAGACGAGCCTAACGAGAATGTAGTAGACAACTCCAAAAACGCCAGCTAAATAGAAGAGGATTTTGTTTTCGATATCGGTGTGGGCGGCATAGTATACAAATGAAGAGACAATAGTCACGGGTAGGAATAGGGCATTGTGGATGCTATCGGTTTCTTTTTCTACATAGTCGTCTCCTTTGAGCAAACGTTTAGGGGAGAATTGTTTGAGTGTTAAAAAGTTCATCATAAATGGTAAATGTTAAAAGGTGTTAAAATGTTTTTGAGGCGCGAAGGTACAAAAATATTTTAAATATTTACGAATTTATGAAAATATTTTTTAGGCAGAAAGAGATTTTTTGTCTATAGGTTTGAAAATGAGAAAGTTTTATGAGGTGCGAGCTACACGGGTGATTTGGGAGCTATGGGAGCAGTGAAGTAAAGGTATTTTAACGATTACGTCACTGTTATTCCTATAGTTACGATAAATTTATCTTCTCCCCTTTTCTCAAGCTGTTAGTTCTTTAGTTTTTCTATAAAGTCTTTTATATGCTTCTTAGCTCTCCAGCCGAGGGCTTCTGTTTTTTTGGTAACAACTTCGGCGGTCATACGGTTGCCTTTGCGCTCGGGGAGCATTTGTATCTCTCCTCCAAACAGTTGGGCTATTTCGAGGACTGTGTAGGTTTCGGGGCTGCCTATGCCGTAGCCATCGCCTTTGCCCTTTTGTCCTACTAATAGCAATCCATCAACTATATCGTCTATATGGGTGAAATTGCGCTGTTGGGTACCAGGGCTCACTACTGTTAGAGGTTCGCCTTTCTTCATTTTCTCGGTAAAGAGGGCGATGAGGGTTGCGTATTTGCCTGTGCGTATTTCGCGCTTGCCATAGACATTGTAGAAATATACAATGGCATAATTTAAATTATACCAATTGCCATAGTTGATAATCAGTTCGGTATTAGAGGATTTGCTCCACGCATAAGGGCTTTGGTCTTTGCCAATCCCCCCATCGCCAAACTTAGTGCTACTGCCTGCATATACTAATTTACAATTGTGTTTACGACAGAACTCTAACACTTTTAAAGTTCCTATTTTATTGAACAGAAGCACTTTATCGATATCGTCAAAACTTTGTTCTACACGAGAGTATTCTCCTAAATGGTATATTAAATCGGGGGTGAAATTGATGAGCTCGAAAATGTGTTCGGTACTACCTTCTATATAGGTTACTCCCGCCACGTGGTTGTCTCGGCTTCCGGTAAAGTAATTGTCTAATGAATAGACATCATTTTGAGGGTTGTTGGCTAAGGCTTCACAAAGGTTTGAACCTACAAAGCCAGCGCCACCTGTTACTAATATTTTCATTGTGCAAATGCAGAATTTAAATGTGATTTATCAGTGGTCTCAGAGAGGCTCAGAGAAATTCAGATGATACTGGTAATTTTATAAAACAGATTATCAGTTCATTAGACTTTGTCAAAGTTTGAGACTTTGACAAAGTTTGTGCTATAGGAATTGTGGGAACTCTCACCTAACTATTAAACTCCTATTTGTATATATTTCCATCCTTTTTGGGGTAAGTCAAAGGCGTTGTACTGGTTGCGACCATCGAAAATGACTTTTTCGTTTAGTAATTTGGCGATTTCATCAAAATCGGGGACGCGGAATTCTTTCCATTCGGTGAGTAAAAGCAAGGCGTCAGCTCCTTTTAGGGCTTCGTATTTGCTCTCTACATAAGTAACCTCAACATCTTTTAGGTAACATACTTTGGCTTCGTGAACGGCTTTGGGGTCGTAGGCTTGTACTTTGGCACCTCGTTTCACCAATTCTTTAATGATATAAATTGCAGGAGCTTCGCGCATATCATCGGTTTCAGGTTTGAATGAGAGCCCCCATACAGCAAAGGTTTTGCCGCTGAGGTCTTCACCATAGTGAGCGATTACTTTTTGAGCAATTACATATTTTTGACGGTTGTTTACATCGTCGACGGCTTCTATCAATTTGGCTTTGTAATTTACCTCTTCGGCTAATTTTTTTAAAGCTAATACATCTTTGGGGAAGCAAGAGCCTCCATAGCCACAACCGGGGTAAATAAAACTGTAGCCTATACGACTATCGGAACCTATACCGATACGCACTTTGTTCACATCGGCTCCTACACGCTCACAGATATTGGCAATCTCGTTCATAAACGATATTTTGGTGGCGAGCATTGTATTTGCTGCATATTTGGTCATTTCGGCTGAGCGGATATCCATTGTGATCATACGATCGTTTTGCATATAAAACGGATTGTAGAGTTCTTTCATTTTCTTGAAAGCGTATTCGTTATCCGCTCCTATTACCACGCGATCAGGTTTCATAAAATCTTCAATCGCTTTACCTTCTTTTAAAAACTCGGGGTTGGATACTACGTGAAATTTGTAATTCACACCGCGTTTATCTAAGGCAGCTTGTACGGTAGCACGTACTTTATCGGCTGTACCTACAGGAACGGTAGATTTATCGACTACAATGAGCTCTCCTTGCATAGTTTCGCCTATTGCTTGGGCTACTGAAAGCACATATTGCAAATCGGCTGACCCATCATCGCCCATAGGAGTTCCTACAGCTATAAAAGCGACCTCGGCATCTTTGATAGCCTCGGCTATATCCGTTGTGAAAAACAAGGTTTGATGAGCTACGTTGCTCAGCACCATCTCTTCCAATCCAGGTTCGTAGATAGGGATAATTCCTTGTTTGAGTTTTGCTATTTTCTCAGTATTGACATCTACACAGGTTACCTTGTTGCCCATTTCGGCAAAGCAAGTGCCTGATACTAAACCTACATAACCAGTGCCTATGACTGCTATTTTCATATATGGATTTCTGTATTATATTTTTTTGCAAAGATATGAATAATTTGTCAATTAGCAAATTTGTCAATTAGTAAATTTTAACAAATTGCGACGGGCTCTCCGTACAAATCGTAGTCGGCAGCCTCTATAATTTTGACATCGGTAAAATCGCCTATTTTCACATAGTGTTTTTTAGCGTCGATAAGTACCTCGTTGTCGACATCGGGGGAGTCGTATTCGGTGCGTCCTACGAAATAGTTGCCTTCTTTGCGGTCGATGAGGCAACGGAAGGTTTTACCTACTTTCTCTTGGTTTAATTCCCACGTTATTTGCGATTGCAATTCCATAATTTCATTGGCACGTTGTAGCTTTACTTCTTCGGGGACATCGTCGGTTAACTCGTAGGCTGTGGTATTCTCTTCGTGACTATAAGTGAAACAACCGAGGCGATCAAAACGCATTGCTTTAACAAAATCTTTTAGTTTTTGGAAATCTTCTTCGGTTTCGCCAGGGTAACCTACAATTAGGGTTGTGCGGATTGCCATTTCGGGGACTGCTTCTCGGAATTTTTTGAGGAGCTTGGTAGTCTTCTCTTGGGTGGTACCGCGTTTCATACTGGTGAGAATCTTATCGGAAATGTGTTGCAGTGGGATATCTAAATAATTACATATCTTAGGCTCGGTTTTCATCACCTCAAGCACGTCCATCGGGAAGCCTGTGGGGAAGGCGTAGTGAATGCGTATCCACTCAATGCCTTCAACTTTTACCAAGGCGCGCAATAGGTCGGCAAGAGCGCGTTTTTTGTAGAGGTCTAAGCCGTAATAAGTGATATCCTGAGCGATGAGAATGAGTTCCTTCACCCCTTTGGCGGCGAGTTTTTCGGCTTCGGTTACCAAATCGTCAATGGGGGTAGAGATATGAGCGCCACGCATTAGTGGTATAGCACAAAAACTGCAAGGGCGGTCGCATCCTTCGGATATTTTAAGATAGGCGTAATTTTTAGGTGTCGTGGTGAGTCGTTCACCTATGAGTTCGTGTTTATAGTCGGCGCCGAGAACTTTGAGCAGAGCGGGCAATTCGCTAGTTCCAAAATATTGATCGACATCGGGGATTTCTTTTTCTAAATCGGGTTTATAACGTTCGGAGAGACAGCCCATTACAAAGACTTTATCCACTAATCCTGCTTCCTTTTGCTGTACATAGTCCAATATAGTGTTGATGCTCTCTTCTTTGGCGTTGTTGATAAACCCACAAGTGTTGATAACCACTATGTTACCTTCTTTTTCGTGTACTACTTCCTTACCACCAGCCTTTAATTGCCCCATTAGCACTTCGCTGTCATACACGTTTTTAGAGCAACCAAGGGTTACCACATTGATAGTATTCTTTTTTATTGATCTTGTTCGCATTCTTCAGTTTATTTCGGGGTGCAAAAGTACGGATAATTTGCTAATTTGCCAATTTGCTGATTATTTGTATCTTTGCGGCGAGGTTTAGGGGATAGGTGTCAGGGAAATGAGTTTTGGGGTACTCTGAGGGAATCTGAGAAACGCTGATGTTTAAAAAGTCTCCCACGAATCTCACGAATTTTCACCTGACGGTGATGTTGTGATAAGGGGGGGAGTGTCTTGGAGAAACTAGGAGAATCTCGGAGAAACTAGGAGAATCTCGGAGGGGGATTGTTATACAAAAGGCTGCCTAAGGGTTTAGACAGCTTTTGGTAATTATTACTTGTGAGGTTTAGTTTTAGAATTTGTAACCTACACCAATTTGGAATACACGGTTTTTGAATTTCATAGAAAAAATAAAGTAAATACTCTCCTACGAATTTCACAAATTTTCACGAATTTCAGATTGCATAAAATCCTTTATATTATTTACAATATTATCTCACGAATTGGCAGCTGGCGCTGCTGGATTTACACAGATTGTATAAAACAATATGATATTTTTTTAACGGATGAACATAGCTTTTGATGCCAAACGGGCTTTTCATAACTTTCGCGGTTTGGGTAATTACAGTCGCGACTTGATTCGTATGCTCCAAGAGCATAAGGTTGGTCATTTGTACTTATTCAACCCTCAAAAACGCAAATTTTTAGGAGTGAAAATTGATGAAAATACTACTGAAATCACTCCTCAATCTTTCTTCTGGCGCAAATTTAAAAGTCTTTGGCGCAGTTTGAAAATCACTGATATAGCTAAAAAACTACCTATAGATATCTATCACGGGCTTTCGGGAGAAATTCCTAAAGGTATCGCTCAGCATTTGCCGACGGTGGTGCCGATTCACGACCTTATTTTTATGCGTTACCCCCAATGGTATTCGTATTTCGATAGAAAAATTCACTATAAAAAGTTTCTTTATGCTGCCCAAAACGCCCAGCATATTATCGCTATTAGCGAACAGACAAAACGCGATATCATCTCTTATTTGGGTGTTCCTGAAGAGAAAATTACAGTGGTATATCAGGGTTGTCACAAGGCGTTTAAACAAATATATACTAAAGATGAAAAAGTGTCTATACGCCAAAAATACCGACTCCCTGAGCGTTTTGTGCTGAATGTGGGGGCTATAGAGTCTCGCAAAAATGCTCTCGAAATAGTGAAAGCGATTGAACCTCTTGAAGATATGTCGCTCGTATTGGTAGGTAAGCCCACTCAATACTACGAGGAGATAAAGAGGTATTGTGAGTCGCATAACCTCAGTGAGCGCGTGCAGTTGCTCAGTGGTGTATCAATGGAAGAATTGGCGATTATTTACCAATTGGCAACTATGTTCTGTTACCCTTCAGTGTTTGAGGGTTTTGGCATTCCTATCATAGAAGCCTTATTTTCTAAAACGCCCGTCATTACTTCTAAGGGCAGTTGTTTTTCCGAAGCAGGAGGAGCTCATTCTATTTATGTGAATTTAGACCGAGCGGCTACTGAAATACGCGAGGCTATAGTGAACATCACTACCGATGAGGCGTTGCGCAATCAAATGATTACCGAGGGTTACCACTATGCACAACGCTTTACCGATGATGCTGTATTTCAAGAATTGATGAAAGTTTATGAGCAGGTGTCAGGTGTCAGGGGATAGGTGTCAGGTGTTAGGGTTCACTTGTGAAGGTACTGGCGGGCAAGTTGGCTTCGTTTACTAAATTGCCGTCGGTAACGGGGCTAAAGCCATAGCGCACAGCTTTGGGATTACTTACTTCTTCACTTGTCACTTTTATTGCTTCTCCTATAACTTCGGCTGTTGCCGGATAGAAAATTCCATTACCATTAGAAAGTTCAAAACCGCGCAATGTTTTGCCATCGGCGGAGTGCATTCCTTGGGCATAATCAAAAGCAACCGTAGCGACTTTTCCATTGAAAGTTGCTGAACGGAACAAAGGTCCTGAAGGGAGTACTTTTTTGCCATACGTATCGCCTAAAGCCCATTGTGCTAAACGCTCGCCTATGGGTTGTTTGTTTTTTGGGTGTACATCGGTGGGGTGACCATAGTCGTAGGACACTGCCATTCCGCTGTGAGGCACTACCTTCATCAATCGGCGCTGACTTTCTCTAAACCAACCCCACGACGGGCGGTTGATACTCGATAGCTGTACGTAATAGAAAGGCAGCTGCGAATTGCCGAACTCGGTGCGCCAACTCTTCACTAATAAGGGAAACAACTTGCTATGTGCCTCTTTGTTATGTGCGTTAGATTCACCTTGATACCAAATCACTCCTTTGATAGGATACTGTGCCAAGGGCAATATTCCGGCTTCAAATAGATAGGCAGGTTCGTAGGGGTGTCGCTGTAATTTATCGGTAGCTTTAGCGATATTCTCGCCTGCACGCTGGCGCACCCAATCCATTATAAAATCATTTTCACGCCAATTGTTGAGGATACGCGGAAAGTCGTATTCCAATGTACGGCGGTCTATCCACGCTTCGGTAGGCGATCCTCCTACGGCATTACAGATGAGCCCTATAGGCATATTCAACTCTTTTTGGAGGCGACGTCCAAAATAATAGGCTACAGCCGAAAAGGCACGTACGGTTTTGGGGCTACACACTTCCCATTGTGCAGGTTTATAGTACTGCAACTGATTGATAGAATCCAAAGCTGAAAGTTCCCAAGCGTTAGCATTATCAGTGCGCCAACGGGCTTCCATATCAAACAATCGAATATTAGGGTTTTCGGCTTGTGGGATATCTCTTTCGCCCGTTGAGGCTTGGAACATTTCAAACTCCATATTTGATTGTCCTGAACAAAGCCACACTTCACCAGCTACTACATTCTTAAAAACACGTTTTTCTTTACCGGCGGTAATTTGCAAAGTATAAGTTTCTTTGGCTGCAAGTGGTGCTAAGGTTACTTGCCATTTGCCATTGCTATCGGCAGTGGTGTTGAGTTGCTGATTTCCTATTGTTACAGTGATTTTAGTCCCTGCATTGGCGATACCGTGCAAGGGTAACGATTGCCCGTGTTGCAATACCATATTATCGGAATAGATTTCAGGGAGTTGCAAGCCACCATAATCGCCTGTAATAGCTCCATAGACTACTTGCGCCAAGATAGCTGCCCCTTGTGCATTGGGGTGTACGGCATCGGGGAGCATTTGTGGGAAATGGTACAGCGGCTCGTGAAAATCGATGAGCTGGGCGTTTGTTTGCTGGGCAACGAGCGCAATGGCTTGTTGTATTTCGGCGTGCCAATCACGTGTACCCGACTCAAAACGAGGGTGGCGATGTGATAGCGGACTCATACGTGCGATGATGATGCGCGCTTTAGGGTTTGCTTTTTTAAAAGAAGAGATAAGGGTGAGATAATCTTTTACAAAATCATTGCGGTGGTTAGGCCAATTACGTGGGTCGGTATCGTTGATACCCAAGTGAATAACGACGATATCGCCTGCAAAAGCAAGGGCTTTTTGGTATTCCTCTTGTTGGATGTACGGGCGATGCCCCTTGCTGAGCAAAGTCGCTCCTGAATGACCGAAATTTTCCACTTTATAACCTTTACCTAACAAGCGTTGTAGCACTGATGGGTAACTGTTTTGTTCGCGATTTTCGATGCCATAGCCGTAGGTAATGCTGTTGCCTACGCAAGCTACTTTGATAGGTTTTCGCTGTCCCCAACCTAAAGAGCCAAGCACTAAGGCACTGATAAAGAGTAGTTGTTTTTTCATTTGGTTGTAAATTGAATGCTATTCAATTACAAAAGTACAAATAATTAGCGAATTGGGAAATTTTATTTCCAAAGAATCATTAGTGCTTGTGTTTTTTAAGGTCTAAGTTTTGTTCTCTTATAAAAGTCTTTCGAAATTGGGAGTGCATAAAAGTCTTTATTTCTTATTGTCCCACGAATTTTCACCTGAAGGTGAATGAGGGTGTCCGAAAAGTTTTATTTATGTGAGCGTTTGCAGCACATACCCAGCTATCGCTGGCTT
>NZ_KB291395.1:31151-37575 GCF_000318295.1 Capnocytophaga sp. oral taxon 326 str. F0382 | reverse complement strand
TTTGTCCAAGTTTTGGGACTTTGACAAAGTCTATGATACAAAAATTGCAAATAATTGATTAGGAAATTTTATTTCCAAAGAATTACTAAGGTTTCTTCAGAGGATAGGCGTGCGGTGTTGGCTGTTGTACTTCCTCCCTTATCCGCAAAAACGACCGAAGGATTTACTCCTTTGGGGCAACGCAATGCCACTGAGGTAGCTTGTGGACGTTTGTTGATGAGTATCGTAAGATATTGATTGCCTTTTTGCATTGTATACATTTGCACTCCTTTTTGGTAAGTTTCAAACTGGAAAGGCACAGTGGGTTGTGCTTCGGCGAGTAGCAAATGCGAAAGTGCTTCCCCTTTGCCACTTCGCAAAGCGCCTAACCCCAATAGCGATGGGAACCAAAAGGTCTCTCCCCTCACAAAGCGATGTCGCATTGCCAACACACTATTCCCCTCTTGGGCAACTATTTGTCCTTGAGTGTTGTAGATACTCCCTTTCCAAAGGTGGGTGGGCAGGGGTGCGTTTTGGTAATTTACACTGAAATCGGTAGGGAGGCATTTTACTTCTTTCAGCGCTCCCCCTAATACATCTTGTAGCGGAAATCCCGTGTGATGTAGGGCAAACATATTTTCGTCGTAGAACGCACTGAGTCCTTCCATTATCAGTTTGCCACCATTGCGTACAAAGTTGCGCAGGGGTTCCCAATAACGCGATGGGAGGCTTATTTGTCCTGATAAAATAATCGTTTCGCCTTTGTAAGAGGGTTTGTTCCAGTTGAACTCATCAAAGCATTGAAACTGACTATTGATACCGTTTTCAAGTAGGGTTTCGTACATTGCAAACGCCGATTTCATAGCCCCTCCGGTATTTCTGCCCTCGTAATCATTGTTGGTATTATCATTTAGTTGAGCTTTCTTTTCTACCCAAAGTGTTTCGCGGGTATAGAGGATGTGAATATTGGCTACTACGGGTTTAAATTTGCTGATATTGATTTTTCGGAGTGTTTTAGCAACTTCGGAGGCAGCAATGAGTCGGTCGGTAGGTTGGTTTTGGAAATCTACGAGTGCCCATTCGCCTGCTTCATCACCCACAGTACGGGGGTTTAAGCACCAAAACAAGATATGTTCAGCACCGTTGCCAATGCTCGTCCACAGCCATTGGGTGATTTCTTCTTTGGTAGGGCAGAAGGCTTTATAACCGCTATAAGTGTTGTTACCTCCTTGCAATTCGGTTACCCAAAAGGGCAATTCGCCTGCTCCCGAACGTATGATAGCGCAATTTGCCCCTAAAGCTGTAGCATACTGATTTCTGTGAAACATAGTGTAATGCCAACTGGGGTGAGCAGAAGCGCCTAACGAATTGAGGAAGTTGCGCCAAGCGGGGAAGTTGTATTCGGCAATATTGCTGAATATTTGGTGAGAATTGACGTGCAAATAGGCATTAGGGTCGTATTTTTTTACCTCATTGGCAATCCATTGCAGGTACCAAGTGTTGTAGTGCAGCAAGAATTGTTGAGGGGTGAAATCTACTATTTGTGGGTAGCCTTTGCTGTTGTAGGCAGTAGGTTGTAGTGTTTTGAGCCATTCACTTTTTTGGATATTGGCAAAAGCGTCGTTAGGCACCCAACCCCCAGTGCCAGGTTCGTTCATCAGCACCCAACCATAGAGGGCAGGTGAGGTTTTGAAATGGGTTACTACTTGCTTGATATAGGTAGCAATTTCTTGTAGATGCGACTGCGAATAAGGGTGTTTAAAGCCACCTAACGAATTGTCGGGGGCAGCGGGGAAGAGCGTACCTACAATCTTCACATTGTACCGCTCGGCTGCTTTAAAAGCCTTGTCGAACAGCGAGAAATCCCAAGTACCGTCGGGGCGCTTCATATAGTTCTCGAACATACGAATGCGGCAACAGTTCATTTGGTGCTCGCTGAGGAGTTTGAACCAAGTATTTATCTCCTCATCACTTTGACCAGGCTCTATGAACACCTGTGCACCAATGGGTGATACATAGGGTTGCGCTTTCACAGTGGTAGTGATGGAGGCAATCCCAAGTAATAAAAGCCATATATAACTTCTTAAAAACATACAAATACTTTTTTGGTGGTACATTTTGTGCTGCAAAGGTAAGGCAATAAAGTCTTTATCCACTTATCTTTTCTTTTAGAAAACTTATCAAATTAGCTTATACGCTTCACATTTCACTTTCCCCTTTCAAATACTCTCTCGGTGAGGCGTTGTAAAACTTCTTAAACGAGCGACTGAAATTCGATAGCTCTTGGTAACCCACCTTATAGGCTACTTCCGAGATGTTCAAATTGCCTTGTTTCATCAGTTGGGCAGCCGCGGTCATACGTATTTGTACAATCACGTTGTAAGGGGTGGTGTTCATAATGGCTTTTACCTTTTTGAAGAGTTGGTTGGTGCTCATATTCAGGGCATCGGCGAGGGCATCGATACCAAACTCAGGGTCGCTAAGGTGTTCCATTACAATGTTGTTCACTTTATCTACAAACTCTTTTTTCCAAGGTTGCCCGATGAGTTTTTCGCGGTACACATTCAGGTCGGATGAGGAGCTGTACTGTTCCCACAGCTTCTTGCGTGAAAGCAGTATATTTTCGATGCGCTTGCTGAGTATTTTAGCCGAAAAAGGTTTGGTGATATAGTCTTCTACACCCAAACTGTAGCCCTCTACCACTTGCGATTCCTTGTCTAAGGCAGTGAGCAGAATGATAGGGATATGGTTTGTTTTTTCGTTGGCGCGCAGTTCTTTTACCATTGAAATACCATCGCGTTTAGGCATCATAATATCCGATACAATAAGGTCGGGAATGTGGGCAATTGCCAACTCTAAGCCCTCTTCGCCGTCGCGTGCCAATAGTACGTGGAAATGCTCGTTGAGAATGTGCTGTATATAATCGCGCATATCGTCGTTGTCTTCCACTACCAAAATAGTCTCTTCCTTGTCGGTTGCATTTTCTTGTGGAGCTATTTCTTTTACTGCTTGGGTAGAGTCTATCTGTTGCAAGGTGATAGACGCCTCGTCGTGGAGTTGTGGCACATCTAAAATAGGCAACAATACCGTGAAGGTAGCGCCTTGTTTTTCTTCACTTTCCACCTCTATATGTCCTTGGTGTAGGTCGACGAGGTCTTTGGTGAAGGCGAGTCCTAAGCCAGCCCCTTCGTTGTGGATTTCTTTTTGGCGTTTGCCTTGCAAGAAAGCGGTAAAGAGCTGTTTTTGTTCTTCTTTGGAGATGCCAATGCCTGTATCGGCTATCTTTATTTGCAAAAACTTCTGTTGGTTTTGCACCACAGTAGCAATAAGCACCGTGATTGCACCTTTTTCGGGGGTGTATTGGAAGGCATTCCCGATGAGATTGTAGAGAATTTTATCTAACTTATCGGCATCAAAAGGCATCCACAAGCTGGGCATTGTACTCTTGATAGTGTATTGTATTTGTTTTTCTAAAGCGAGATAAGCAAAGGTTTCACTCACTCCTTTCACAAATTTCACCACATCGTCATACTGCAAATTCAGCTCTAATTTGTTCTTTTCTAACTTTCTAAAATCGAGTAATTGGTTGATGAGGCGCATCAGTTTTTGGGCGTTGCGCAACATCATTGTATACTTATCTTTGTATTCCTTAGGAGAGTTCTCATCATCTACCATTTGGTTCAGCGGACCTACAATCAGCGAAAGCGGTGTTTTGAACTCGTGAGAGATGTTAGAGAAAAAGTTGGTTTTCATCTCGTTGATTTCGTACATACGCTGGGCTTCCAATTGCGAGATGCGTAGGTTCTGTTTGTCTCTTTCCTTGATGGTGTAATACTTCACGATAAGCACGAGTAAGCCTACCCCCAGCAAGGCATAGAGGATATAAGCCCAAGTTGTTCGCCAAAGCGGAGGGGCTACTATTATCTTAATTGTAGTAGGTTTTTCGCTCCACACCCCGTCGTTGTTAGTGGCTTTTACTTTGAAGATGTAAGTACCTGGGTTGAGGTTTGTATAGGTAGCAATGCGCTCGGAAGTGTCGTAAATCCAATCGCTGTCGAAACCTTCGAGCATATAGGCGTATTGGTTTTTGAAAGAAGCGCGGTAGTTCAATGCCGAAAAACGGAACGATATTACCGATTGCCAATGTTTAAGGTGAATGCTTTGGGTCTCATCTATCACCTCACTGAGCACCCCGCCTTCTTCTGGTCGTACCGATTTGTTGAATATTTGAAAATCGGAAATTACTACTTTGGGTTGGGTTTGGTTAAGGGTAAGCTGTTGAGGATAGAAAGTATTAAAACCGTCTTTTCCTCCAATGAGCAACTCGCCGTCTTTGGCTTGTGCAAAAGCCCCTAATTGAAAGCCCGAATTTTGTAAGCCATCGTACTCGTTGAACACTTGAAACTGTTGGCTTTTTGGGCTGTATTTCAGTACTGCCGAAGGGGTGCTCATCCACAGATTGCCACTGTTATCTTCTGCCAAACCGAAAATAGGGTCGCCATAGTCGGTGCCTTTACGGCAAATGAGCTCAAAGCGTTCGGTTTTCTTGTCGAACTTGTGTAGCCCTCCTTTGGTGCCTATCCACAAGGTACCGTCCTTGCTCTCGTGAATAGCCGTAATAAAGTCGTTGCTCAGGGTGTGTGTGTTGTTTTTTAGGGCTGTATAAGTGTGTTTGAGTTTTAGGTCGCGGGTATAACTGCGCAAGCCTTTTTCGGTGCCTACCCACAAAAGGAGGTCTTGGTCGCGGTGAATTACGTGGGTTTTATCTTCGGGGTAAATAATGTTTTTACTTTCGAATAGTGGGGTAAAAACACCCGTAGCGGGCTGGTAGTTGATAGCCCCCAACTCGGTAGCAAGCCAAAAGGAATTATCCCAATCTTTCGTAATTTGATAGACGTTGCGGTAGGTGTAGTTCGTACCGGTAGGCACGGGAATGGGTACTTGACTAAAACTGTTGGACGAAGGGTTGTACTTAATGAGGAAATTGGCGTAGTTGCCTATCCAAATATTCCCTTCGGCATCTTCACAAAAAGCCTGATAGAGCTGGGTATTGGGGTTGTAGGATTGGTTGCTAAAAGCGGTGAGTGTCTTTCTGTCGGGATTGAGTTTATCAATATGGTTTAAGCCTCCTATCCAGAGGTTGCCTTTGCTGTCCTTAAAGATAGCGCGCACTTGTTTTTCCGAAAGAAAATTCTTGTACCTCACCCATTTGAATTGGGCAGGGGTAGGGCTAAAATAGTAAATCCCTGAGGCGGTACTCACCCACATCAGTTGGCTTTTATCTCGGTAGATGTGATTCACACTTTCATTAGCAAGTTGCGGGTTTTGCAAGTCGGTAATGGTGTGAGTGTTTTTGTTGAGGAGTTTGATGCCCTCGTTGGTCTCTATCCAAATGTTGTGCTGACCGTCATCGGCTACCGAAAGCACGTTCACATTGTGCGTACAAGGGGTCGCACCACACACCGCATAACGTTGGTAGTTTTTCGTTTTTTCATTTAAGCTATACAAACCACCGTGTGCCGATGATACCCAAACAGTGCCTTCTGGGTCTTTGTAGAGGTTGAAAATGTGCTTGCATACCTTCTCATCAGTGTCGTTTGTATGCCAATAAGGGTGTAGCTCAAATTGTTTTTCCTTGCGGTTAAAACGGTACACCCCGCCACCCCACGAACTGAGTATGAGCGTGCCATTGGTCGCTACCATACCCGTAAGGGCGTTGTTCAGGGGTTTGGAAGTGCCTTTTTCTCGAATGTCGTAATGAGTGAAAACACCTGTTTTGGGGTTGAGCATATCTAGTCCGCCACGGTCTACGGCTATCCAAATCATACCCGCCTCGTCCTCTACTATGCCTGCTACATCGTTATAGCTAAGGCTATTACTCCCTTTTTGATGTTTGTAGGTGGTGAAGATACCCGTGCGCAGGTTCAGTTTGCTGAGTCCTTCGCCTTTTAAGCCAATCCAAAGGTTATGCTGACTGTCTTCAAACAAACATCTAATAGAGTTCCCTGCTAGGCTGTTCTTCTGGGTGCTATTGTGCTTATATACAGTGATATCATAGCCGTCGAACTTGTGTAATCCGTCATCAGTGCCTATCCATATAAAGCCTTTTGAGTCCTGCAACATACTGGTTACCTCATTGCTCACCAGTCCGTTGTGGGTGGTGATTTTGGATAGATACGCCCAGTCCTGCGCTGAGAGCAACGCAGGAAATAACACCCATATTATGTAGAGTAGTCTCCTCATTTTTATATTCTTATTTTTAATCTCCCACAAAGCCAGCGAGGGCTCCAGCTGGGTATGTGAAACACGAATTTTCACGAAATTAAGAGTGTATAAAAGTCTTTATTTTTATTATCTTACGAATTTTCACCTGACGGTGATTTTTTTTTGTGAATATATTATGATATAAAGCTATAAATCAATATTCTGTTATATCGAACTGACG
>NZ_KB291395.1:20624-31131 GCF_000318295.1 Capnocytophaga sp. oral taxon 326 str. F0382 | reverse complement strand
AAATCAATATTCTGTTATATCGAACTGACGTTAGACTAATTTCTTACCTGAATGCTAAATTCGTAATGATAATAGGGTTGGTTGAGCAAAAATTCTTTATGTACGCGTGGCGACCAGCTGTCATCTCCTCCTACACCCATTTGAGCCTCATCGATGTGTAAATAAGTGTGGTCTCCACGGCGCAGTTCTTGGGTTTCTTTGGATTGGTTCAGCGCGTCATCGGAATAGTCTTGCACGTTGAAATTAAAGAGTTTAGGAGCACTGATGTACAGTTCGGTAGTACCCGAAAGGAGTTTGAGCCAACGGGTATCGATATGGTTGCCGTTTTCAGAAGGCATCACATAAGGGAAGTGCATATCCTTTACTGCACCGCTGTGAATACCCACAAAAGCCGATTCTTTTCTATCGGCATAAGTTTCATAAGGACCTTTGCCGTACCATTCCACTTTATTAAAACTCTTGTCGAGCGTTAGGAGCATTCCCACTCTTGCCAAAGGAGGCACAGAGGCAGGTACTTCCACATTTGTGCTGATATCTATACGTCCGTCGCCATTAATGAGGTAAGTTACTTGTTGGCTGATATTGCCCGCTTTGGTTTCAATGCGGTTGTGTGCTACTATCTTCACTTGGGTCTCCCCTATTTGCGTAGCTTTCATTTCGGTAGCTGTTACCGCAGCTTCTTTTAGTCCTGCTTTGCGCCAAGCTGAGGCATAAGAGTGCTCAAAACCACCTTCGTCATTATCGGTAGGTACACGCCAAAAAGAGGGCACCATCGCTTCTGAAAGTAGGTTTTTCCCTTTATGCGTAAATTGACTTAAACCACCTGTTTTTTTGCTGAATACGGCTGTAAAATTGTCGCCTTTTACGGTGAAATTTGTCGCTTCGTCAGTAAATGTTAGTTTTTTATCGGAAGGCTTGGTGAGTTCTCTCTCAACACGGTTAGGGAAAGCGAGTTGTTCTTTGGCTACTTCAAAATCTTTTGAAGCCCAAGCAGTAGCCTTTTTATTCTTAAAACGGAAGTTCATAAAGTATTCCTTGCCGTTTTGTACTAATTTTGTTTTGAAAGGTATTTGTAGGGCTCTTTGGCTTTGTGGGGCGATGTTCAAATCGTTGATTACCCCATTGGCGACAGGCTTGCCATTCTCGATAAGTTCCCATTGCAAATACACCTCATCGCTATTTACAAAGTAGTTGCTATTGCTGATGAGCACCAAACCTGTGTTGATATCAATATCCTTTACATTGAAATACTGATATACCTTTTTCAGTTCGTGCATTTCGGGTTGAGGAACGCCTGTCGCATTTACCAATCCGTCGTTCACATTCGCCTTGTCGATGTGATTGATGATGTTCCAATACTCTTTGCCGTTCTTATCTTTGCAACGCAACGCTTGATCTTTCCAGTCCCACGTAAAGCCACCTTGGTAGCGCTCATTGGTAGCAAAAAGCTCCCAATACTTGCGGAAGTTGCCTAAGCTGTTACCCATAGAATGGGCATATTCGCAAATAATCACAGGGCGTTTTGGGTCTTCGGTAAAGAGATTGTTCAGGTGGTTGAGCTCGGTGTACATATTAGAGATGATATCGTAATGCGAGAGCACGCCTGCATAAGCAGGGTTTTTAGACTCATAATGCACAGGGCGCTTTTGAGGGTCGAGGGCTTTTATCGCTTCGTAAGCCGCATCGAAGTTCTTACCCCAACCCGATTCATTCCCCATCGACCAATAGATGATACAAGGGTGGTTCTTGTCGCGAGCAACCATATTCACATTGCGCTCCACGATGTCCTTTTGCCATTCGGGGCGTTCGCCTATGTAGTAGCCATCTTCCCACAATCCGTGGCTCTCGATATTAGCTTCATCTACCACATATAAACCATATTCGTCGCAGAGGGTATACCACTCAGGCTGATTGGGGTAGTGAGAGGTACGCACCGCATTGATGTTGTGCGTTTTCATCAGGATAATATCGTCAATCATCGATTGGCGAGTGATGGTGCGACCGTTATAAGGGTCGAACTCGTGGCGGTTTACTCCTTTAAACTTCACAGGCTTGCCATTCACGAGGAGTAATCCGTTGCTTAGTTCAACTTTCCTAAATCCTACATTTTGAGTAAACGATTGTAACACCTTGCCTTTGGCGGTGAGCAAACTGAGTTCCACTTTGTAGAGGTTAGGGGTTTCGGCAGTCCATTTCAACGGATTTTTTACGGCTATTTGGGTACTAACGGTAGCTTCTTTTCCCGCAGCAATATCCGCAATAGAGGCTTTTTCGGCACCTATCACATTGCCTTTACTATCTTTAAGAGTAGTTTGTACCATAAGGGCATCGCTTACTTTTTCGCCTAAATTCTGTACCTCTACTTGCACTTGCAAGGTAGCATCGCGGTATTGCGCATCGAGCTGAGGATAAACCGAAAAGTCACGCATACGCAACTCGGGGGTAGCAAAGAGGTATACATCGCGATAAATACCGCTGAGTCGCCAAAAATCTTGGTCTTCTATATAACTGCCGTCCGACCAGTTCAAGACTTTTACATATAGCTCATTTTTGCCTTTTTTTAGGTAAGGAGTGATGTTGAACTCGGCAGGTAGCATTGCATCTTCGTGATAGCCCACTTGCTTACCATTGATGAACAACTCCATCGCCGATTGCACTCCCGCAAAGTGAATGAACACCTGTTCGCCTTTCCATTTGCTGGGCAAAGTGAATAGCGTTCTATACACTCCCGTAGGGTTGTAGTCCTTAGGGGTATAAGGAGGGTTCATTGCAAACGGATATTTGATATTGGTAAACACAGGAGGGTCATATCGGTTGCTTTGCAGTTGCCAATTAGAAGGCACTTTTATAGCGTCCCACTGGCTGATGCCTTTGCCCAAAAAGAAATCGGCAGGCACTTGTGAAGGGTGCTTGAAGTAGGCAAATTGCCAATTGCCGTTGAGGAGTACTTTTCCAGCCGGCTCATAGTGGCTATGGCTTTTTTCGGTGTTGATACTGCTTACCGCTAAGTTTTCCCAATTGTGGGTTTGTGCTGTGCTGAGGCTACTCGCCAAAGCAGAAATCAATAAGAATAGGGTATGTTGTATTCTCATAATCGTTTATTATTTTATGGTTTGTTATTCTTCTATTGTAAAATGTTGTTCGTTATTATTATCGGCAGAATGTAAGCCCACCCACAGCAAGCACTCGCTGGGCTCAGTGTCCTTTTTTCCATTGATTCCGTAAAAGGCAAGAGCTTCGGAAGGCAGTTCAAAACGGACTTGTTTGCTTTCACCTGCTTTGAGAGATATTTTCTGAAACCCTTTCAATTCCTTTACGGGGCGACTAACACTTGCTACTAACTGTCGGGTATAGAGTTGTACCACTATTTCGCCCTCGGTTGTTCCTGTATTCTGCACAGAGGCATTTACTATAATGCTATCGTTATAACGTTTCATACTTTTTTTATTCAGATGCACATTACTAATAGCAAAGGTAGTATAGCTGAGTCCATACCCAAAAGGATAAAGAGGCGTAATGGAACTATCCAAATAGCCTGCGTTATAATGAGGGCGGTGGTCTACTTCTTCATTATTTGTATATACAGGTCGCCCTGTGCTTTTGTAGTTATAGTAAATAGGAATTTGCCCTACACTGCGGGGGAAAGACATCGTTAAGTGTCCCGAAGGATTTACATCGCCTGCTATCACATCGGCAATGCCATTGCCCCCTTGCGTACCAGGAAACCACGCTTGCAAAATAGCTTGTACATTCTCGTTTTCCCAAGAAAGGTCGAGCGGTCGCCCACTAAAAGTAATAATTGCTATGGGCTTGTTTATGGCTTTTAGTGCTTCGAGCAATTGGCGTTGTGCTTGAGGCAAACGAATGTCGGTGCGCACCGCCGATTCTCCTGACCAGCTGCTCTGTTCACCTACGGCTACTAATACCCTATCGGCTTTGCGAGCTATAGCAACCGCTTCTTTGAGTTGTTCTGTTGAAATAGTTGTAAAACTACAGCCTTCGGCATAGAGGAGTTTTACATTTGTACCCTTGTATTTCTCGGTAAGCCCTGTGAGTAAACTCACGCTTTGTTTGCCGTCACCTAAGCACGTCCAACTGCCGTTGATGTCACTTGTGTTGTTCATCATAGGTCCTATTACAGCAATAGTTTTACCGCTATCTTTTTTGATGGGTAACACTTCAGCTTCATTTTTCAAGAGTACTACTGAGGAAGCAACAGCTTGTCGCGCTACTTTCAGATATTTCTCAGTAAAAGTATTTTCTTTGGCACGGGTTTCATCTAAGTATCGGTAGGGGTCATCAAAAAGCCCTAAAAGGAACTTTATTTCCAATATATGCCTTACTGCTTTATCAATTTGAGCTTCGGTTACTTTGCCTTCTTTCACTAAGGCACTAAGGTATTTAATAAAGGTTGCCCCGTTCATATCCATTTCTATTCCTGCATTGGCTGAGAGGTTTGCCGCTTGTTTATCATCTTTGGCTACCCCGTGTCGTACCAACTCGTTAATACCTGTGTAATCACTCACTAACAAGCCGTTAAAGCCCCATTCTTTGCGGAGCACCTCAGTAAGCAACCACTTGTCGGCGGTGGCAGGCACTCCGTTTATCTCGTTCAAAGAAGCCATTATACTGCCCACTCCTGCTTTTAGGGTCGCCTCATAAGGAGGTAAATATACATTGCGCAAGGTGTGCATAGAGAGTTCAGCTGTATTATAGTCCTTGCCTGATTCAGCAGCTCCATAGCCGGCAAAGTGTTTACCACAAGCTAAAAGCGTGTGAGGGCTACTCAACATTTGCCAATTGTCACCTCCTTGAAATCCTTTTACGCGCGCTTCGGCGATGAGGCTTCCTAAATAAGGGTCTTCGCCTGCGCCTTCCATTGCGCGTCCCTAACGAGCATCGCGGGTAATATCTACCATAGGGGCAAACGTCCAGTTGATACCATCGGCACTAGCTTCACGGGCAGCGAGTTCAGCTGTTTTGCGCATCAATGTCAAATCCCACGAGCAAGACTCAGCTAACGGAATGGGAAAGATAGTTTTATAGCCGTGTATCACATCTTGACCAAAGAGGATAGGAATACCCAAACGCGTTTGTTCTACCGCTATTTTTTGCAAATTTCGTATACCTGCAACCGAAGTAGCGTTAAAAATACTTCCTACCAAGCCTTTTTCGAGGTAAGGTTGGTACTTATCAGCCATTACAGGGCCTGTAACCGACCAATCAGCTGAGAATTGCGTCATTTGTCCGATTTTTTCTTCAAGAGTCATCAAACGCAGTACCGAATCTACACGCTGTTCTATGTGTTTATCGCCACTGAAACTCTTTTGGGTGAGTTTTTCATTATCCGATTTTAGGATAGCGGGTGTTGCGCAACCTATCATAAGTAACGAAATGAGCGTTTTAAAAATGTGTTTGCTATATCTCATAGGTTTTCTAAGATTACTACTATTGAACGTTTGAAGGCAGGAATTAAAGCCTTGCTACTTTCAATAGGTATATGTCGTTCCCATTTATCCGTCCAAGGATCGTATATACTGTAATGCGTATATTTGTTGTTGATGTGGCTGAGGGGTATTTCGAAATTGCGTTTTATCTCGGCAGGGATTCCGTCGCGGAGTTCTGTTTTCCAATTATTAGCAAGGTCTCTGCACCACAGAATTGTCTTGGTTTTCCCTTGTAAACCATAACAATTTACATTCATTGAGCGAAATGAAAAAGGTTGCATCGCTTCTGCCACAGGGTCAATGCCTTCAATAGCATTTTTGAAACGCCCAAAGTGATACCACAGTTGGTTAGGCTCGATATAATGATCCCAATGCCAAGTGTTGCCCGAACCTGCACTACCTCCAAAGAAAGGAGCAAAGATAAAATCGTGTAATAAGATACCCTCTGCGTCTTTCGGATAAAGCGACGAAGGTCCTGCGTGGTTGGGTTGCACTGCACCAATCTCATTGATGACAATAGGTTTGGGATTTTCTTTCGTAAAATCTAATCCGATATTTACAGCATTGCTCACTAATGAATCGATTGCTCCTTTTACGACAGGATATTGCTGCCACTTGTCTCCCTCGTCTAAATAACGATGAATGCTCAAAAAATCGTTATTAGGGATGGCAGCTAACTTTTTGTAGTAGTCGTCCATATAAGAGGCGTGCATACTGCCTAAGGTTTGAGTAACCAATTGCTCAGGGCATAACTTTTTCACCTTACCGAGCATCTCTTCGGTAAAAGGTAGCCACTCTGCTTCGGGTACAGCTGAATCCATTTCGTTCCACAACTCCCACCCATATACATACGGGTGGTTTTGGCATTTTTTAGCAATCGCTCTGAGGCGTTTTAAGTAGGACTTTTTGCCTTTTTTAGTACTTACATACTCGCTTACATTCTTGAACTTGGTAGCTAGTGAATAGCTGTTACACCAAGAAGCTTCAGGTGAGATGTTATTAGAGATGGTACGCAAGTGATGCAGGGTGAATTTAAGGTAAATATGATACTTTTCGGCAAGTTGCAGTAATTGTTCTATACGCGCTAACTTCTCGGGATTGTATTTTCCTTCCCTTTGGTCTTCTATTTCTAAGAACTCAGTGCTTATCCAGATGCGCATCGCATTTCCGCCATTCTCGGCAAAGTGTTTAAAGTACTTTTCTATCTCTTCAAAATTGTGCGAAGGTAGATAATTGGTGCTAATAGGAATCCACGTCGCACCGTTTTTTTCAAAATAGCGCGGGTGGGTTTTGCTTACCGTTATATTTGCTTGCGAAAAGCTTAGTGCTCCACACAAGCAAAGCCCCAAAAGCAGTATTTTAGATAGTTTTATATTAAACATTTTTTTATAAATCAAGAATTTATTTAAATCTCCTACGAATTCACGAATTGTGATATATAAAATAATAGCTTCCAAGAATTTATTTTTGGGCGTTTGTTTTGGGCGTTTGTTTTGATGGGCGTTTGCAGCACATACCCAGCTATCGCTGGCTTTCCTACACAACATACTATAAAAGTGATTGATTATAAGGATATTGCTGGGGGTGAGGCTTTGTCAAAGTTTTTGACTTTGACAAAGCGTAGTGATGCTCATTATTGCAGAGTTGAGACTTTTCACTTTTCACTCTTCACTATTACTTGTGCTTCTTTTAGACCTTTGGTAGTAGCGCGTAGTTGTACCTTTCCGCCTTTTTCACCTGAGCGGATAATCACTTGGCATTTGCCATTGAAGAGTTTGCGCTCTACGCGTTCTCCTTTGGCAAAAGTATCTTTCTCGTGCGAGCTGGGGTCGCCATTGCCCACACCTGCTATGGTGGCATCACCTATGAGTTCAAACTGAATTAGGTTCTGAGCATCAGGTACTTCCCGTCCTTTTTTATCTACTACACTCACGTTCACCACTACGGCATCTTGTTTGCCAGCTTTCAGTTGTGTTTTATGAGGAGAAAGCACAATCGCAAAAGGATTTTCGGTAGTAGTAACTTCGGTAGTAACTCGCTTTCCATTCTTAGTGCCTACGGCTTTCAGCGTACCTTTTTCGTAGGGTACATCCCAATACAAATGCCCAAAAGTAGGTGTTTTTTGTTTGCCGAGCGATTTTCCGTTTAAGAAAAGTTCTACTTCTTCAGTATTGCCATAGACCCACACTTTTACCACAGTGTTTTGGGGTAGGTTCAGATTCCAATGAGGGGCTATGTGCAATATAGGCGATTCACTCCAATGGGCTTTGTAGTAGTAATACACGTTCTTAGGGAAACCACACACGTCCATTACCCCAAAATGCGAACTGATATTAGGCCACGCAAAGGGGGTAGGCTCTCCACGATAGTCAAAGCCTGTCCATACGAAACCTCCCATAAAACGAGGGTCGTTAGCAGTCGTGCTGTACCATTGCTGTGCTTGTGATGCCCAACTGGGGTAACTCTTGTCTTGGTCGAGCAGATAGGCGTGTAGGGTATCGGCTACAAAATGACCACTGTAACCGCCGGCTTTGTCGAGCACTATTTCCGGCAGATACACCCCTCGAGTACCCACAGTGCTGGCTACTTCGGTACCGATGATAGGTTGATTGGGGTGCGCTTTCTCATAGTCAGTAAGCCCATAGAGGTTGTAATTGAAGCCTCGTACGGGTATAGCAACACTCACGCCTTCATTTTCATTACCTACGTTGGCGCCATAAGTGCTCACGCGTGAAGGGTCTAAATACTGTCGTAAACTCACCAACGTACGAGCGATGCGCTCTCCAGTTTCGGTACTTTGTATTTTTTCTTCTTCATTCCCGATACACCACATAAAGACGCTAGCGTGATTGCGGTCGCGCTTGATAAGGTCTTCAAATTGTTGACGGTATTCTCGCCCGCTGTTTAAGAGTCGGGTCTCGTCCATCACTAATAAACCCAAACTGTCGCAGGCTTGTAGCACGGCAGGGCTATGAGGGTGATGGGCAGTGCGGTAAGCATTGGCGCCCATCGCTTTGAGTAGCCCAATGCGGTAGTACTGCAACTCATCTAATAGAGCCGTGCCTACGCCAGCGTGGTCTTGATGTACGCACACGCCTTTTATTTTCATTTTTTTGCCGTTGAGGTAAAAGCCGTCGGGTTTATAACTGAAAGTACGCACCCCAAAACGAGTGTGAATGAGGTCGGTAGTTTTTCCGTTAGCAGTGATTTTTGTTATTAGGGTGTACAGATAGGGGTGCTCAGTGTCCCAAAGCTGTGCATTAGGAATGTTAAGGTTACTCTTTACAGTTACTTTTTCGTTAGGGGCAAAAGTAGTATTTGCAGATTTGTGAGTAGCTATTACTTTCTTTTCACGGTTAAGAATAGTCCATTCCACTTGAAATGTTTGTGAGCTTGTATCTCGGTTATAAACCGTAGTTTCGGCGTGCATTTCGGCTTGTTTGCCAATGCTTTTGGTATAAATAAAAACCTCTTCGGGGGAAGAGTGAACAGGGCTGTAAGTATTTAGCCACACGTGCCGATAGATACCTGCGCCTTCGTAAAACCAACCCTCGTTTTGAGTAGCGTCTACCCTTACGGTAATCACGTTGGGTTTGCCAAAATGCACCAAATCGGTGATGTCGTACTTTACACCCGTATAGCCGCTGAGGTGTTGCCCTACATAAATGCCATTTACCCAACACCGACTATCTCTAAAAATACCGTCGAATTGCAGTTCGATGCGTTTGCCAGCTTCGGCTTTGCTGAGGTCAAAGGTTTTTCTATACCAACCGATACTATGCTCGGGGAACGCATTGCCTAAGGCTTTATAGCCGTGTGACCAATCGCCTTTTTCACTGAAGGGGAGGGTTATAGCCCAATCGTGAGGGAGGTCAACGGTTTGCCACGCGCTATCGTCGTAGTCGATACTTGAAAAGTTAATGCCTTTGGAGAGCGTTTTAGAGAAGTCGTTATACACGCGGTAGTACAAATCTTTGGAGGGGTCGGTAGCGTGTCCTAAACAGAATTTCCAATGGTTATCCAACAATATATGTTCCCTTGTAGCTTGCCCATAGATGGGAAGGGCAAGCCATAGGAACATACAGATAAAAATGAAAAATAATTTGTTTAGATGAGTCATTTATTTTTTAGGCACATATTTATATACCTTAGCCCAGTCTACTTGGAGTTTGAGGGCTTTGGTAAAAGGTTTGTTAATGTCTTTTTCGGTTTGGAAGCACAAGTGGTGAGGTGCTTTGGCTATTGCCACAGGGTCGGAGAGAGTCCATACTAATTTACTATCGATGTAAATCTTGATATACTCAGGCGCCCATTCCATTGCTACGATGTGCCAATCGCTTTTGTTGTAATTGTGGAAGGTTTGTTGATACTGTTGGTCTTTACCAGATACTGCATAGTGGATATTTGTATTCCAAGTGTTATTTTCGTGAGCGGTTTCATAGATATCATTTTCGCCATCTTGAGGCCATTTTTCACTTTCAGGCCAAGTAAGTCCTAAACCGCTGGAAGACTTATGAGGGTCTTCGTCCATACGTATTCTGAATTCAAATTTTCCATAGGTATAGTTCTTTTTATGAGCTATTCCACCTGTTATAAACATTCCTTCGCGTTTATAATCTTTATCGATAAGGCAGTTTAGAAAACCATCTTTTACTTCAATAGCATAAGTACGGCGTGTATTCTCAGGTTTGAGTTTGCCTTCTTTTTCGAGGTATTCATTGTCGTACACTGCCCAATTATCGGTGTTTAAGGCATTGCCATCAAAGTTGTCTTGGAAGTCTAACACCCATTCAGCAGGGGTTTCAGGCATAGGGTTCTCCTCAATAGGTGTATCACCGCCTGACTTGTTGCAGGCGGTAATACCACATAATATTGAGAGAAAACTAAATAATTTCAGTGTGTTCATATTGTTTAGTATTAATTTGATTTTTTTAAAAAGGTGTTTGCAAAAGGTTGTTTGTATGGGGATTTGTATGGGGATTTGTATGGGGGCGTTTGCAAAACGCCCCTACAAACATAATTCAAAAAAAGTAATTGATTATCAGTTTTATAGACTTTGT
>NZ_KB291395.1:0-20604 GCF_000318295.1 Capnocytophaga sp. oral taxon 326 str. F0382 | reverse complement strand
AAAAGCGATTTTTAGACTTTTCGGACAGCGCCTACATAACATAATCGAAATAATCCAAATAATTCAAGAATATAAGATTATTAAGGTGCTTTTTTGATAAAGATATCTGAAAAAGTTAAGTCTTCGTAATTGTTATCCCAGCTACCTATTTTTATCACAAAGAATAACTTACCACTTTTTGTAGCTGTATAAGTCTTTTCACCTGAGGCTAATTCCGACATCAGTCCGCTTTTAGGCGTTTTGATTTCTCCCGATAGGTCAAACACCTTACCGTCGTTGAAGTCTTTGCCTTCTTCTGGTTCCCACTGACTTATATACACTTGTATCCAGCCCCACGCTTTGCCTTTGGCGGTGAGTGTCATATCGTAAGTATAAGTTTCACCTCCGCTTACTTCAATAGGTTGATAGATCACGTGGTTGAACTTCTTGCCTTCGGTACCTGAGGTGTAATGAATATTACCATCAGTAAAGGTGATATCGGCTTTTTCTGAAAGACCTCCATTGATGCCTTGCAACAGTATTTTCCAAGCATCTTTCTTGATGCGGGTTTCTACAGCAGGTTTAGGAGGTTTAGGACTGTTATCTTTCTTGAATACAATATCAGAGAGGGCTAAATCCTCAAAGTTGTTATCCCAGCTACCTATCTTTATTACAAAGTAGAGTGTGCCGGTTTTACCAGCGGTATAGGTTTTTTGGTCTTGGATAGATGAAAGTTCCGCAAATGAACCACTCATAGGAGAGGTGATGTTGTTTTGGAGCTCTAATACCTTGCCATCGCCGAAGTCTTTGCCTTCTTCGGGTTCGTGTTCACTTACGTACACTTGTATCCAACCCCACGCTTGCCCTTTGATTTCCACGTGCATATCGTAAGTGTAAGTTTGTCCTTTTTCCACTTTTACCGGTTGGTAAATCACGTGGTTGAACTTACCGCCCACTTTACCAGAAGAGTAATGTATATTACCCTCAACGATATTAATCTTAGCATCAGCTGTAATTTTGCCGTCGATACCTTGTTTTAGCACTTTCCAAGTATCTTTTTTGAGCATAGTTTCCAAGGTAGGTTTAGGAGGTTCAGGAGGTGTAGGCAAGAATTTTGCCCCATCAATCACTACGATAGTAGTTGCTTTATTTTGGAGGATTCTCTCATTGCCATAAATGCTTACTGCCAAAGCGATGCGATTTTTGTAGTAATCGGCATGTTCGGTAAGGAGCTTTTGCACATCCACTTCTAAGTAGAAAGACTCTTCATTTTTACCAGAAGGGATGGTAGCGCTTTCAGGCAGAGTGTAAGAGCCTTCGGGTAGTACTACAGCCGGTTTTTTCTCGTCGTTTTTGTACTTTTCTACATAAGCATTAGTAGCTTGTGCATCCACTTTTACTTTTACAGCAAAGCCATCGGTAGAGAGACCTGAATTTTTCACGCCGAGCACTATTTTCAATTTCTTAGTACTCTCGTCGAAAGTGTAGTTTTCGGAGTTTCCGCCGAAAGGCACATTGTATTCATTACCTCCGTTGTTTAAGGAGGCTTGCGGCATATAAAGTGTAGTAATGCCGGGGTCTTCAAACACATCGTCTTTTTTACAAGCGATGAAGGCTACGAATAGGAGTAGCAATAATGTAATGTTTTTTGTTTTCATATATAAGAGTTTATCCTCACCCCCTCCTTCTCCCCCTCCCCTTGGGGGAGGGGGAGGGAATCCGCAAAAGCGATGAGGTTTGTTATTCAGTTATTTTTTTCAAATTGACGTATTTCGTAATTTGTCATTTGTCACTACCAACCTGGGTTTTGTTTAACAATTCCGTTGGACTTATTGATTTCGCTATGAGGAATAGGGTAGTAATACATCTTTTCGGTAAAAGTGCGCTTTTCTACTTCTTTTACTTGATAGCTAAAATGATTGCCGTTTTTGGTAGCTTGCACTCCGGTAAGTGGCTCATTGAGCACGGTAGTAGCATCTTTCCAACGGCGCAAATCCCAATAGCGGTGTTCTTCAAAGGCGAGCTCTACACGGCGTTCGAGTTTTACTTTCTCTCTGAACTCCTCTTTTGATGCCGTAGTAATCGCAGGCATTTCCACGCCCGTTCTGCCTCTCACCAAATTGATAGCCTCTTTGGCAGTGAGTGCATAACCGTTGTTAGCATCGGGTCCGTAGGCTTCGTTCATCGCTTCGGCATAGTTGAGGTAAATTTCAGCCAAACGGAACACTATCCAAGAGCGAAGTCTTTTTTCATCTTGCACTAAATCAAGATTGTCGTTCAAAAACTTTTTGAGGTAGTAGCCCGTGCGTGAAGCGTTTTTGGCGTTGTAGTTGTCAGCACCACCTGCGTATATTTCTATCGTGCGTCCGTTCCACTGACTGTTGTTGGTTACTATTGTATAGCCGAGTCGAGGGTCGCGATTGGCGTATATATCATTAGGGTCGGGGGCACCTTTGTATTCATAAGCACTCACCAAATTATGTGAAGGAGTGATGCCGCTGTTGCCTCCTGCCGTGCCAATAGGGTAGTTTTTCCTTTCCAAATCATTGGTGGCACTTTGGCGAATTGCCAGAAGGTCTCAGTGCTTTTAGCAGTTCTATCGCCGAGGAACAAATCGCGGTAACTATTGTCGAGGCTGTAGAGATTTAAGCTGAGAAGCTCATTGGCAGCCTCGGCAGCTGCTTTCCACTTGTTCACATCATTAGTGGGGTTGTACAACGGACTTGCCGCATAAAGCAACACTCTGGATTTGAGGGCTAAGGCAGCTCCTTTGGTAATACGCCCGTCCAAGCCAATATCAAAATCTCTTCCCCAATTGGTAATCAAGCTATCTTTGGAAGCATCGATTTCACTCACGATATAGTTCACTACCTCGTCCACTGTGTTGCGAGGCAAATGCGTGTTACTATCGGCGGAAAGACTTGTTTTTACAAGAGGTATACCTCCATAGCGTTTCAGTAGTTCAAAATAGAAATAAGCTCGCAACACGCGGTTTTCAAAGCGCAAAGCCCTTATGCTCTTCACATCGCGATTGTAGTTATTGATGTCGTTTTGAGTGATAAGGTTGCGGTTCTGCTTTAAGAAAGAAGCATAGTTAGGGAATTTTTCCAAGAAATAAGTAGCCGCTTGTATGCCTTCGTAGTTGTAAGCATAGGTATTATCGGGGTTGTTGGTGCTATTCCAGCTTCCTTCGTTAAAAACTTGAGTGTTTGAAGGCGAAAGCGTATATTCAGCCTCGTCGCTCACTGCCGCAAACAGATTGCCATCGATGGCATCAAAGCGGTTTTGCAAACGCGTATAGGCAGCATAACCAAAGTCGTAAAGTACTTGGTAATTGGTTTTTATCTGCTCGTCGGTATCGTAAATATCTTCTTTAGTGTCTAACACATTACACCCGATGAGTGTACTCATCAGCGCAATGCAGCTCACAGCAAAGATTGTTCTGCTCGGTTTATTACTCTTTAACATAGCGATATATTTTCGGTAGTTCATTTGTTTAAAACTTTAAAGACACACCCATAGTAACCGATTTGAGGGCAGGGTAACCCGATAGTACTTCGGGGTCTAAGTCGTAATCGGTAAGCAGTGATGAGAAAGTAAACGGATTGGCAGCATTTACGTAAATGCGCAATTTGCTAACGCCTATCTCGTCGAGCATTCGTTTAGGAACGCTGTAACCTACCTCTATGTAGCGTACTCTTAGGTAATTAGCTTTCTTTATCCACAAGGTGGAAGGCTGGGTGTTATTGTTGTTGCTCAATAACGACAAACGTGGGTACTGGGCGCTGCTACGGGTATCGATGCCTTGTGCAGGATAGTAAGCCCAGCGGTTTTTGGCGATAGCATACACATTGCCGTTGTTCTCGAAAGCAACCGTTTTTTGGCGTGCATCGTCTAATAAATTCACCTCTCTGCCTTGTACTCCTTGCACGAGCACTCCAAGGTCAAATCCTTCATAGCTGAGGTTGATTGTACCAGCATAAGTGAGTGTAGGGAGGTAGCTTTTGCCTATTTCGGTTTTATCGGCAGGGTCTATACGGTTGTCACCATTTAGGTCGCGGTATTTCACATCACCAGGGGCAACGTTTCCAAAGGAAGGTTTAGGGAGTGAAGGTAGCAGGTTGCCATTGCTGTCAAAATCGTTTATGTCGTAAAATCCGGCAGCTTCATAGCCAAAGCGCGTGCCGATAGGTCTACCTGTTTGAGCTGAACTCTCGCTACTAGCATCGTACTCAGCCATATAGTCTATTTTGTTTTTAGCAAACGAAGCATTAGCGCCTATACTATAAGTGAGTTTTCCTGCTGCGTTGCTGTAGAGCGTACTCACTTCAAAACCTCGGTTAGTAACCTTTCCTATATTTTTATAGGGAGGGGTAGCCCCAAAGACACTTGAAATGCTGTAATCAGGGGAGATAATACCTTCGTGTTTGTTGAGGAAAGCCTCTATCATCACGTCCCATTTGTTAAAGAATTTAGCTTCTACCCCTATGTTGTACTTATAGGCTTTTTCGGCAAAAATATGTTCATTAGGCACGTATTTTAGTCCGATAGCACTATGCCAAGAAGGGTCGTCGTTTCCTGTGGCAAAACCGCCTCCTCCGTAAGAACCGTAATAGCGTTCGTATAAGTAGCGTCCTTCGTTGTACACATCATTACCCGTAGTACCTACCGAAGCGCGCAATTTCAACCGATTGATATTGGCATTTGCCGAAGGGTGTTGCTCATTGAAAACCTGATAGGCTGCTGAAAGGGCGTGATAAAAACCAAACCGATTGCCTTTCTTGTAGTTATCTGATCCACCGAAGGCAAAACCAAATTCTGCCGATACGCGTTTGTTCCAATCGTAGAACACACGTCCGCCGATGTTCTGATAGGCGTAGTTGTTGTTCAAACCCGCTTTTCCGTTGAGATTGTCGTCTATATTATAAACATATTGAAGGTAGTTTACGGCTGTTTGGAAAGTGTTTTGTCCAAATTCACGGGCATAACCTGCACCCAACAGAAACTGCAAACGGTTCCATTGGTTGGTACCCCAGTCGTCGTCTACTTTGTAGTTGCTATCGCGATGAGTGGTTTGTGCTGCCCCATTGAACATACGAGTGTAATCTCTACTTACAATGCGTGTGCCTCGTGTCCACGAACTGAGCGATACGCCTTGTTGTATGTATAAACCAGGGGTGATGAAGTCTAATTTCTCTTTTAGGTTGAAATTAGCCCCTAAAGTGCGGTCGTGTAGGGTTTTGATACCTAAGGCTCGGATAGAAGCGTAAGGGTTATCGGGGGGGATAGCTGTACCAGGGAACGACCCATTGGGGTTTTGCGCCGGATAAATGATATTAGGGTAGCTCGCCAAGTTTTGCCAGAGCTTATACTCGTTGTAATTAGGCGATTTACGGTCTTCTATACGCCCGTTGATATTTACATTTCCTTCAAATATTTTGAGCATACTGAAGTCTAAATTTGCCTTTACGAGATATTGGTCGAATCTTCCGCTGGAATGCGAATCGTCGTTCTTAGAGGCGTACAAACCACTGTTGCCAGCGTGCCCTAATAGCACAAAATACTTGGTAGTAGCCGAGCCTCCGCGTATGCTCACATCTTGTCTATCAAACAAAGCCGACTTTTTGAGCACTTTGTCGTACCAATCGGTGTTGTATTTCACATCGTTAGGGATATTGTAAAAGCTCGTCCAAGCACCTGCATCGTTGCTGTAAGCCTCGTTGTATAGCTGGGCATACTCGGTAGCCGATAGCGGTTTGCTCAGTACCGTAGGCATTTGTACGCCCGTTTGGAAATCTACCCCTACCACGGGTTTGCCTTCTGCACCGCGTTTGGTGGTAATCCACACGATGCCGTGCGCTCCTTTCATACCAAATGGCGCTAAAGCAGCCGCATCTTTCAAAACCGTAATCGACTCGATTTCGGAAGGTGATAGCAGTATAAAATCACTTTGGTAACCATCGATAAAATAGGTAACCGAAGGGTAGTTGTAAGAACCCAACCCGCGGATATTTAGGCTGGCATTGTCCATTCCTCCGCCTTGCAATACAGTGAGCCCAGGTAGCACCCCAAACAAACTGTTGGTAAAGTTAGTTGTGGGCATTTTTAAGAGTTGTTCTCCTTTTACAGATGAGGTAGAAAGCGTAGACAATTCTTCGGGTACGTTCAGAGGGCTTTGTGCCTGCACAGCACCTGCCCAAAGCATACAGCCCACAAGGCTACAAAATAATATGTTATGTTTATATTTCATTTCAGTTGTTTTATTAATTGGTTATTAGTACCCTGGATTCTGTATCAAATAGCCTTTGTTCACTTCCGATTGAGGGAAAGGCTCTAAATACTGACTGTTGTCCCAATACCCTGTATAGACAGGCTTCACAGCATAAGAAGCGTAATCCCACGCATTCCACCCTTCCGATTTTCCTGGAGCGTACTCAAAAACTACTCCTTTCTTTTCCCCTCCAATGATACCATTAGCAATATCGGTGAGTTTCCAGTGTTTTACATCGAAATAACGGTGATTCTCTTCGTAGAACTCTACCGCCCACTCTCTTTGTACAATTTTGCGCAAAGCATCTTGTCCTGTTTCAGTAACATTGGGTAGCCCTGCACGCGAGCGGATAACGTTTAGGTTTTGCAAAGCCTGAGCAGGATTGCCTGCTTCGTTATAGGCTTCGGCGAGATTTAAATAGAACTCAGCCAAACGGTACAAAGGGAATTCAAACCAATCGCGGGTATCAGCCATATAGAAGAATTTCACACGGCGTCCTGCGCCTTCACTGCCTGCCCTCTTTTCCCAAGTAGAAGCATTTGCCAAACTCTCACTTGACCAATAATGCGAGCTTGGGTTGTTCCACGCTTGTTGTCCTGCAATCGCTGCAGAGGCTTTAAAGCGGGCTTCTAACTCGTTGCACTTATTCACATAAGTAGCGTAGCTTTCCCAATTTTCACCCGTCCACGTTTGGTCAGTTCCATCAGTTTTGTAGTATTGGGTAAGTTGCAAGTAACTCATAGAATTTGCTCCTCCTGGTTGGCTGTGAGGGTTGTAAGCCTCTATAAAGCTTTGTGATTTAAAGGCGAGGAGTACTTCTCGGTTGTTAGGGGTTGCTACAGCTGTACCGTAATCGGCTAAGGGGTTGCCCGTATTGATGATTTGATAACCATTGGCAGTTGCCCAGCGTATCACTTGTTCATTAGCCTCTATGGCTTGTTGCCACAACGAAGCATCTTGCGTACCAAAACAAATCAGGTTGTTATTGCCTCCCAAACTCATATAAGGCGTATTGCTATTGAACAGCGGACGTGCAGCGTACATCAATGCTTCGGCTTTGATACACATTGGGATACCTTTGGTTACACGTCCTTTTTCCGAAGCGTTGTAGCTATCGGGCAGGTCGCTAATAGCTTTGTTGCAAAGGGCAATAATATGGTCTAAGGTAGCGCGCAAAGTAGCGCGAGGAATATTCAGGTCGGAATCTACTGAAAGAGTCCCCTCTATAATAGGCACCCCGCCATAACGTTTAAACATCTCCTCATATCGGTAGGCGATGAGGGTATACATTTCGGCTTTGATACCTTTCTTTTGTACCTCAGTAAGATCGGGGACTTTATCGATATTCTCAATCACCAAATAGCACTGACGGATAGACTGGTAGTTGAACACGAAACCATCGGAACTCAATGCTTTGCCATCGGAGTCGCTGGCTACCATTCCAGAACGTTGAATTTTATAGGTGTCTTCCCAACTGAATTTCACATCGTTCACTTCTCCCGATAGGTGAGAGAGCGTTCCCGCTTTCAGTCCGCTAATGCGCCCATTGTCGTAACGCAAGGTAATACCCGATTGCAGGCTCATCGCGTAGGCTTGGGCAATAGCCGAGAGAGATTTCTGTTTGCTCGAAAAGATAGAATCGACATTCACATCGCTTCCTAAACTCTTTTCGAGAAAGTGGTCTTCTAACTTACAAGAAAATACTTGTGAGAAAAAGACGAGAATTAAGGTGGTATAAATGAGCTTTTTCATTGGTTGTATTTTTTAGAATTGAACGTTGAGCCCTACGCTATAAGTGCGGGTCATAGGGTAGAGATATCCAGAGGCAGCGCCGTTAGAATCTTGTTGTTCGGGGTCGTAACCATCGTGCATTTTAGACCACGTATAGAGGTTGTTACCACTCACCGATAGTTTCACCGATGAGATACCCGTTTTTTCCAACCACATTTTCTTTTGCAAGAGATAGCTTACTTCTATGTTTTTCAGCTTGATATGGTCGGTAGAGAGCAACCAGAAGTCGCTAAACAATCCGTTGATATTGTCGCCAGTGCGCATAGAAGCACGTGGGAAAGTAGGGGTAATGCCATTTTGAGCTTTCTCAGGAGTCCAACGCCCGTCGTACTGATGTTGGAAAGCAGCCCCTGTACCCATATAGAAAGGGTTGCGCGTATAGAAATCCAAAGGCATAGAACCTTGAGCCGTACCAGTGAACAACACTGATATTTCAAATCCTTTGTAGCCTACATTGAGGTTTGCCCCAAAAGTATAGCGAGGGAAGTTCGCATAACCAATAGGCACGCGGTCTTTCTCGTCGATAACGCCATCGCCATTCACATCTACATAACGGAGGTCACCAGGTTGTACTTTATTGCCATCAAAACGCGAATAAGGGCGTTGCATTACTTCTTGCCAAGTGTTGTAGAAACCATTGGTGAGATAACCTCTATACTGCCCGATAGAATAGCCTGTTTCATTCATCCAAGGGTAAGGGTTGTTAGGCTCATCGCGGTAGTCAATTTTATTTTTAGCATAGGATACATTCCCCCCGATACCATAAGTGAAATCGCCTATCTTGTCGCCCCAGTGCACTTGTATTTCGTAACCTTTATTGGTTACCTTACCTATATTGCTCGCAGGAAGGTCAGAACCTACAATACCAGGCACTGTACCTCTGTTCCACAAGATGTTGTCGCGTTTTTCTTGGAATACATCGGCATTGATGGTAAGCCTATCTTTAAACATATTCAGGTCGATACCTGCATTGCTTTTTTTGGCGCGTTCCCAAGTAACATTGGGGTTCCCTACACGCGTTTCCCAAGCACCGGTATAGAAAGGGTCTTTGGTAGTACCATCACTACTGCCGAAATAGTAACCTCCTGCACCATAGCCATCGTTGCGGTAACCTTCATAGCCATAGCCCCAAGTACTAGGCAAGTATAGAAAACGGCGACCACCTACTTGGTCATTTCCTACTTCGCCATAAGAACCTCTTAGCTTTAAGTAAGTAACAATATTGTTTTTAGGGAAGAACTTTTCATTAGTAACTACCCAACCCAATGAGAAGGCAGGAAAGAACCCGAAGCGTTTGCCAGGGGCGAAGTTTTCGGTACCATTATACCCCATATTACCTTCAATAAGGTAACGGCGGTCGTAATCGTAAGTAACCCTACCGGCGAGCCCCATAATACCAGCAGGCACGTTGAACTCAAAACCAGGGTCATACGTTTTTTGTCCGTTAGCCAAAAGTAAGGCAGTGATATTGTGTTTTCCGAAAGAGCGGTCGTAGTTGGTAGCTACTTCAAAATAGAGGCGACGCCACTTGCTTGATTTAAAGCGGTCGGTAAGGGTAGTGTGTTTGAGTCTGCCGCCAAAGAAGAGTAGTTCAGCAGGGTTTTTAGGGTTGCGAGTTACGCTATACGAAGGGATAGAGCGTTCTCTTTTCACACCTTTTCTATACAAATCGTTGTAAGAAAAAGTACCTGAAATAGAAAGACCCTGAGTGATATAATCGAGTTTGTGTTTCAGCTTTAAGTTTAGGTTCAAGTCGGTTTGATAGGTAGTAAGGTAAGGTCGCCAGAGCAAGCTGGACAACACCGAATAACCTGTACCTCCTTTGCCTACTAAAGGATTTACCCCATCTACATATCCATCGATTAAACGTCCATCTACAATACCAGGACCTGCAAAAGGCGTATTAGCCAAGATATGCACTAACATCGACTTTTTGCGTGCTGTTTCGCTGTTTACATCGCCGTCTTGCTCACTACCTAAAATACCTCCTACCTTTGAAGATACAGCAGCAAGGTCGAGCGTGAGGTTGGTGCGGTCGGTAAGTTCAAAATCGAAGTTAGAGCGGAAGTTGTAACGCTGGTATTTAGAGTTTACATCGGCGTTGTGATAGTTAGTTTCTTTGAAAGTACCTCCTTGATAGAAATAACCCAAAGAAGTAAAGTAACGCGTTTTCTCACTTCCTCCTGATACGTTTAAGTTGAATTGCGTTTGAGGAGATACCCCGCCAAAAGCTTCTTTGAAATAGTTATGACTGGTATAATATAGCGCTGGGCTATTTAGCAGGGCTTGTTTTTGTTCAGGAGTGAGGTTCATCGCTTCCACCTCTTGAGGTGTATAGTCGCGATTGTTCTTGAACTTCCACAACTCGTTGTGAAAACCACTTTCACTGAACAGCTTATCGAAGTTACTTGGGTCGTTGTCATTACGAATAGCTTCGTTGCGGAAACGAGCATAATCATAAGAATTGAGCAGGTCTAACTGAGTAGCCAACTCACTCATACCAAAGTTATAAGTAAGACTCACCTTAGGAGCGCCAGAACGACCTCTTTTGGTAGTTACTACCACCACCCCGTTAGCGCCTTTCACACCATAGACAGCTGTTGCCGAAGCGTCTTTCAGTAAGTTAATACTTTCAATTTCGTAAGGGTCCATCGCATTTACGGCATTCATAGAGCTTTGGATACCATCTACTACTACCAAAGGTTCTTGGCTACTTGCATTGAAGGTACTCACCCCCCGAATACGAATAGTGGTAGCGTTCCTACCAGGCTCACCACTGGACTGAGTGGAAGTAATACCTGGCATACGCCCTACCAGCGCATTGGAGACGTTGGCAACTGCATTTTCTACGAGTTTATTTCCTTTAACAGAAGAAATAGCACCTGTTACAGTTTCCTTCTTTTGGGTACCATACCCTACCACCACCACTTCTTTTAGTTCGGTGGTTTCGGGCAAGAGTTTTACGGTGATGTTGTTGCGGTTTTGCACTTGTACTTTAGTGCTTTTATATCCTATATAAGATATATCTAAGGTAGCACCACCGTTTTTTAGGGTCAGCTGGAAGTTGCCATCAAAATCGGAGCTTACGCCGTTTTTAGTACCTACTTCCAAGATAGTAGCCCCCATTAGAGGCATATTGTCTTCATCAACTACTTTTCCTCTGACAGTTTGTGCGGATAGCGACTGCATCCCCACGCAAAGCCCCAAGAGCCATACGAGCATCAGTAGTTTGGTTTTGTATGAATGTAATCTATCCATAATTTTGGCATTTTAGTTATATGGAAAATGTTTATTTTCGTTGGGGCAAAGGTAGGGTGTTATAGTTAAAAGGTTGTTATCATTTCTTTTCGTTTATTTATCAAAATCTATACGTTATAAAATTATCTTAAAGTAAAGGAAAAATTTAGGTAGTTGTTATAGCTTGTTTTTCAGTTGTTTAAAATATTTTTATACATAATTAGCAGAGGCAATATTACATATTTAAATACAAATAAGCAAGTACAGGTTTAAAAAAGAAGAGAGAAAGTGTGGTAGGGGAATAAGAAGAAAATTATGAGTATTATAAAATAAAAAGGGGATGTGCTTTACTGCCATCCCCCTATTCTTACTAAGCTGCCGAGTATTACCATTAGTACCCCAATGAGGGTTACACAGATGATATGCACCGCCATTTCGGGTAATTTGTTGAGCTGACCTTTGCGCAGTTTGGGCAATACCCTTGTTTGTGCCGAAATAGCAAAACAAATAGAGGTTAGCAAACAAATAAGTTTCAGTGATACCACACGCTCAATAGGAGTAGCGAATGAAAACCAAGAACTGAAACCTGCATTGTAGTCGTAAGCCATCAAAATACCTGTGATAACTAATATGGCAAGAGAAGGCATACCGATAGGCTCGTAAGTCTTCTCGAAATTGCCTATATAGCTAAAATCTTTGCGTTTAAGAGCTTTTGGCAAATAGCCGATAGCCAATACTAAGTGTCCGCCTACCCAAATAGTGGCAGCAATGAGGTGCAGAATGAGAATGAGGTGATGTGTGTACATAGTTAGGGGTCAGGGGTTACTTGTTATTAAAGGTGTTCATTGTGATATTAAGCCCTGCTAAGCCGTAAGAAATTACGGCTTCGGCACATTTTTCTAAGCGTTCGGGGAGGAGGTTTTGCTCTTCGGGAGTCCACTCACCGAGTACATAGTCTATTTGCTTGCCCGATTCAAAATTACTGCTAATACCAAAACGCAAACGCGCGTATTGTTGGGTGTTGAGTTGAGCCTGAATATCTTTAAGTCCGTTATGCCCGCCGTCACTTCCTTTGCCTTTGATGCGAATAGTGCCAAACGGGATATTCAAATCGTCGCAAATGACCAAAAGGTTTTCCAAAGGAATGTTCTCTTTTTCCATCCAATAGCGCACTGCTTTGCCACTGAGATTCATATACGTGGAGGGTTTCAACAATATAAAGGTACGCCCTTTCACTTTAATTTCGGCGAGGTCACCGAGTTTCTGAGTAGTGAAAGAAGCATTATGGTCTTTCACCAATGTATCGGCTACAAGGAATCCTATATTATGACGTGTATTAGCGTATTCAGCCCCTATATTGCCGAGGCAGGCTATTAAATATTTTTTCATAGAATGATAATTACAAGTTGTTTGTTTTGATGTAATCTATAATTTGTTGCGTGAGGTGAATGCGGTCACTGCCTCTCACTCCGTGTCCGTGCATTGGGTAGATAAAAGTATCTATAAATTTATTTTTCTTGATAGCGTCACGAGTGATACTCATCAGGTGTTGAGGTACTACCACATCATCTATACTACCGTGAATGAACAACAATGGGCGATTGAGGTGGTCGAGGTATTTGCCTACTCTGCTGTTTTCATAGCCTTCGGGGTTTTCTTTTGGGGTATCCATATAACGTTCGCCATACATTACCTCGTAGTATTTCCAATCGGTTACAGCCCCTCCAGCTACAGCAGTGGTAAACACATCGGGGTGGCGTGTGATCAGGCTCGAAGCCATAAATCCTCCAAAGCTCCAACCGTGTACAGCTATGCGATTTCCATCGACATAAGGCAAACTCTTGAGGTAGTCTACCCCTTTGAGTTGGTCTTTTATTTCGATTTCCCCTAATTGGCGGTGGATAACACTTTCGAAAGCAAATCCTCGGTTTTTACTACCGCGATTGTCTAATGTGAAAACAATATACTGTTCGTTCTCTACGAATGAATGTAACCACAAATAAGTATCGGCTAACCATTCGTTTCTCACTTGTTGAGCGTGAGGGCCACCATATACATAAATGAGTACGGGGTATTTTTTGTTAGGATCTAAAGTAGTAGGTTTGTGCAACTTGCCATAAAGAGGAGTGCCGTCTTCAGCTTTTAGAGTAACAAACTCTGTAGTTCCTACAGCTATACCTTCCAATGGATTTTCAGCGGTGAACAAACGTTGCTTGCTGCCTTTATCGGTACTGATGAGGTCTATGTTTTTAGGGATGCTAATGCTGCTATAGCTATCTAACAGATAATTACCGCTATGGCTTAGCTGTACATTATGAGAGCCTGCTTCGGTAGTGAGGGCAGTTATTTTTTTAGGGTTTTTGAGCTCTATTTTGAAGGCGTGTTGCTCGCGTGGGTCGGCACCTGTACCTGTGATGAACACGTATTTACCTTGCGCATCGAAGCCTAAAATATCTTGTACTACCCATTGGAAATTAGTGATTTGCTTGATGAGTTTGCCATTGGTATTGTAGTGATACACATTGGTAAATCCGTTGCGTTCGCTCAGCCACAAGAACTCATCGGCTTTGTTAGGCAAGAAAACGGCAGGTTTTTCGGGTTCAACCCATTTAGCATTACGTTCTTCAAAAATGGTATTTACTTTTTTACCTGTGTGCGTATCGTAGCGGTTGAGAGCGAAGTGATTTTGAGCGCGATTTACTTCGGCTAATAAAATATAACGTTCATCGGGACTCCAAGCTAAGTTTGTGAGAAAGTGTTCATCGGTGGTATCGATATCTAAGTACAGTACTTTTTGGTTTTGGAAGTCGTAAATCCCTACGGCAGCCTGCTCACTGGGCTGTCCTGCCATTGGATATTTTATAGATTTGAGCGTTGCGGGGGTAGTGGTGATATCTACTAAAGGATAATCGGCAACTTTGCTTTCATCTTTTTGATAGAAAGCTACATAGTTGCCTTTAGGAGAGAAGAAAATTCCTTTGTTGATACCAAATTCATTGCGGTGAATCGCTTTTCCAGCTACTATATTGGCATCGGTAAATGAGGTAATAGCTTTTTTATCGTTCTTTTCATCGGCGAAGTACAAATTGTTATCCAAAGTATAAGCTACTACTTTAACTTGAGGGTTGTATTCGGCATTTTCACTACCTTTAGGAAGAGTAATCGTTGCTAAAGCTTGCTTGCCTTCACCGTTATAGCGGTAGAAAGTATTTTCGGATTTGGTTACGATTTCATTTTTGTCAATCAGCAAGATATCGCCGTTTAGTTGTTCAGCGCTCATACTTCCTACCTGCTCCCCTTTTGGGTTAAAAATAAGGTATTTTCCGTTTTTGGTATAAAGGTATACATCACTATCTTTGAGCCATCGTAGGTTCTCGAGAGTTTCGGGAAATAGGTAGCGGTATCCCATTGGATTAGAGGGGTCTTGCACGGCATAAAACACCGATTCAGCTACTGAGAGTTTGCGGTTTTGAGCAATAGCTGAAAGGGAGAAAAAGGTTCCTAAAAGGAAAAGCGTTATTCTTTTCATAAAATAAAATATAGTCTAATAAATATTGGCAGCTGGTGTAGCTAGATTTCACGGAGTTTTCCTTAAATTAACGTGAGTTTGATGTAATTAATTATTAAATAATCAGCAAAATATTTTAAATCTCCCACGAATCACACGAATTTACACGAAATAAGGACTCTAAAAAACTCTTTACTTTACATTATCTCACGAATTTTCACCTAACGGTGAATTATCTTGTGAATAGATTGTGATACAATGCTGTAAATCAATAATCTGTTATAATGCTAAATTAGTATATCATAGCTAACAACTAAAGTTTAGCAAAGCCTATTTTTTCTTATGTAATTCTCTCCAAATATACACAACTTGTACGACTACTAAAAAGGCGTTGGGCAGAATTACGGGAATACTATGGATAAAGTATCCATAAATTACAAAAAGAGCACACCCCACCAAGTTGGTAAGGCGTATGTACAAAAGGTTATCCTTAATAAGGAAGCTGAGCACTATAAAGAGTGAAGCAGCATAGCCAATAATATTAACTATAGTCATTATCGTCTGCGGTTTTTAAGTCGGGTATTGCGTCTGAGCCAAAACATAGCCAATGCGCCGAGTGTAAAGGCAATGTACATATACCACTGAGTGCGGTCGGGGGTATTATATAAGGCATACACTTGGTAGGCACAATAGAAAGCGATAGCCAGATAGGCATATTCAAAAAAGATACGTGCGTTCATAATTATTCATCTTTGTCGTCGATAGCCAAAATACCGGTAGTTTTATGGGCTTTAACGGTAGAGAATTTCTTATCGAAATCCATACCTATGCCATTGGTGACGGTGCCTTTGGCTTCATCGGTAAAACTAAATTCTTTATCGGTAAAAATCCAATCTTCTTTTTGATCCCAAAAGAGTTGTTCGGTTTTTAGGCGTTTGCCGTCGTAGGTAGTAAGTACTACATTGTTGCGCAGTTCTACGATATCTGAAGAAGGGTAGATGATGCCATAGCGCGCTTCGACGGTATTTTTATGTCGGGCTTGGTCGTAGAATTCCACTTTCACGCCGTCGGGGAATTCGGAATAAGGCATCCGTTGGTTTGTATAATCTTTGTTGAGAGGGCTTGTAACAACGGCAACTACTTTAGTAGAATCAGTATATACGAGTTTGAAGTTATAAGCTTCACCTTGAGGGAATTTTTTTTGGATACTGAGTTGTTGCAGGTTACGCATATCGTTGTTACACGAAAAAAGCATTGCCATACCTAATAGTACGGCAATACTTTTTACGATATTAAAAAAACTTTTTTTCATATAGCATTACAAACGTGGTACTACTACAGATTGTCCTATCCAGCATTTGAGGGTAACGGTTTTCCCTGCTAATCCAGATTCGAACACATCTACTTTAGAAGGAGCTAAAGCATCGTAACGGGCTGCTAAACTTTCCAAACCTCCTTTGCGAGCTGTTTTGGCAGCTAACCAGTATACAGCTCTTTTTTCGAATGAAGTGCTACCGCATTCGTTAGCTGAGCTTGCATAGGCGTGAGCCATAATACGGTAAGCATCAGAGTTTGAAGGGTTGTAAGTAAGTGCTTTTTGTGCATAGGCAACAGCGCTAGCTTTGCTGTATTTAGAAGCGATACGGATGAGGAGCTTAGACTTCTTAAAGTTGTCGGTCTCAAGATTTACCGCCTCGTTGTAGTACTGCATAGCTTTAGCAGAGTTACCAGCTTTGTCGTTCATTACCCCTAAGTAGTAAGCAGAGTTTGCTGATGGTTTTACTTGGTGCAATGAAGTTACTATCTTCACGAAAAGAGGGTCTTTAGTACAATCTTTATCGGACATTTTACCAGCAGCACGGCGCAACCATTCTTCGTTAGTTTTGTTAGCCTCATAGTTCTTAGTGTAAAGAGGGATGAGGTTGTTACAATCGGCAAGCTGACCTAATTTAGCATCGATACTTTCGGCAATAGTTTCGTAGTTATCTACGCGTTTACGGTTATCCTCGAGCAATTTTTTGTCTTTCTCACTGATAGTTCCAGCTTCTTCTTGAGCTAAGTACTTGTTGATCACTTCAGAAAGTTCATTTTTTTCGTCTTGAATTTTATCTGAAATGTTATCGTAGGCATCGAATACTTCTTGTAGTTCTTTTTGACCTTTTTCGTGCAAGGCAACTAACTCGGAGAAATACAAGTATAAGGCTTTTTCGTTTTTGAAATCGTTTTTGCCCTCAGTGAAAGCTTTGTGCAAGAGGTCGTAGATTTCTTGTTCAGAGCCAACTTTTTCGTCGAACATCAAAAGAGCTTGACGGATGCGCATTTCGGTAGCGTTGAAACGTGATGCAAAGTACTTGTTGTAATCGGTGTACATTTGCAACAATTCTTTTACAAATTGTGTTTTTTCAGCACCATTACTAGTTCTGATTTTATCCTGCAAGATGCGTTCTCCATAAGCAAAGGTAGCATAGTGTAGAGTAGGACATTGAGTATATACTTCTTTCCAAATAGGATACGCTTCTTTGTAGTTTTTCGCTTTAGCGTACTCGCTAAATATCGAAAGCTTCTGAGTGAGCTCAGGAGTATTACAGTTCTGAGCTTCGGCTTGAGTTGCAAAGAAAAAGCCTGCAACCATTGTAGCTAATAAAATTCTTCTTCTCATTCTTGTTTGTTTTTATTGATACTTTGTTCGTTGGAACCACTTGTCGTTTAAAGTGAATCCTATTCTTAGGTTAAACTCATTTTCTTTTATCAAATTGGCTGTGGTAGTACCACGTTTGCCATATTCACCGACGAGGGTAAGGTTTGAAAATCCTTTTACAGGAAGACTTAGTCCAAAAGACGTGCCAAAATAATTGATGTTTTGTCCGTTGAGTACAATTCCGGTATTCTCATAGCGCAAACCAACTCTGTAGGTAACTCTGTGCCAATAGCTTGAGAAGGAGTGATAGTTAGGAATCCAGAATCCACCAGCGGCGAGTTTGTAGCTATCTTTGTAACTTACATCGGTAGTGGTAAGGAAAGGATTTGAGAACTTACTATTATTAATATAGGTATATTCTAAACCTGCGAACCATTTTTGGTGTTCACCTAATCCAAAGCCTACTTCTATTTGTGTGGGCAAGGTGAGTTTGGTATTTTTGAGTCCGGTAGCTTCTAAATCGAGAGCTCTGGTTTCGCGTACTGTGAGCTGAGCGCCGCTTCGTGAGGAGGCTACATAGCTGAGGGTAGAGATATTGCGTTGGTTTTCGGAGGAAAGTGTGCTTTGTGGGGTGTATACTAATGAGGTATATAATCGCAAACGGTGTTTTAGAGTTTCTTCGTAGTACAAACCGATATTGAAAGCCCCCCCTGTGAGGCGTGATTTACTGAACTCTTGAGTGTAGAACTCGATATTGTTTTGCTGGTATAGGTCGGTCATATCAATAGTTCCAAAATGATAGCGGAAAGAAGCGCCTAAGCTAAGCCCTCCATAGATTTGATAACCAGTAGATAAAAAGAATTGGTTGACATTTCCGTTACCTTCATACTGATAAACTCGGTTGGCTTTGGTGTTTTTAATTTTGTAGCCTACGGAAGAGTAGGGCACTAGCCCAAATGATACTCCTAATTTTTCGACTATAGGGAAGCCGAGTGTAAAATAATTGAAGGAAGAAGATTGGGTATTGAGTTTTGTGTTATTTGTAACAATATTTTTGCGTTGCATTGTAAATCCAGCTGAAAAAGCGGTAAATTTTAGCTGAGAAAGAGCAGCGGGATTTTGTATATTTACACGGGTACTATCAGCATAAATACCCAAACCGCCCATAGCACTTTCTTCGGCTATTCCGCCGAAATTGCGTTCGCCTATGCCATAAAAGGAATAGGGAGACTCGGTTGTTTTTTGTGCAAAAGCAGCGTAAGTAGTTGTTAATAAGGCGATAATAAGTGTAATTAACTGTTTATTCATCATATTGTTTTAACTGTCCATTTATAGAGTGTTGCGTTTGTTTTTGGTATTCTAAAATATTATTCAATCCCTCAAGCAACACAAATGAGTTGGCAAATATCGGTTTTTTTATTCTTTCTTGCAAATATTTTTGATTGCCTCCTGTGAGAATGACTGCTAAGTTGGCAAATTTTTCTTCGTATTGAACGATGATACCTTCGATTTCACGCACTACATTATTATAGACTCCTGAAAGCATACAACTCTCGGTAGTATTACCTATAAACTGTTCGTTATCAAAATCTTGTTGTTCTAAAAGTGGTAGTTTGGAGGTAAATTGATGCATTGCTTTTAGTCGCATAGCAATTCCTGGGGCAATAGCACCACCAAGATATTCATTTTTTTGGGTAAGCATATCAAAAGTTATACAAGTTCCTGCGCTGATTACCAGTATATTGCGATTGGGAAAAAGCTGTATTGCTCCAGCGATTAAAGCCAAACGGTCGACACCTAAGGTTTGAGGGGTAGCATATTTATTTACAAAGGGCAAAGGCATAGTGCTCGAGGCAAAAATCACGTGAGGTAAATATTTTTTTAAAAAGCTAAAACGCGTTTCGGCTTCTGCTACCACCGAAGCGATAATCGCTTGTTGTACCTCGGTTAAATTGACCTCTTTCATCAATTTTTGCTGAAAATTTTCGGCTGTATAAGTATTAAAAAACACTTGCTTTTGAGCTTTAAAAAGCGCTACTTTTACTGCAGTATTTCCCTGATCGATAATGAGGTTCATAAAAAAGCTTTATTTACTGAAGAAAAGTTATATCAAAAAAAGTGCCAATTGAGGGAATTAGGGTAAAGTTAAAAAGACAGAAGGTGCTTATTTTATTACTTTTCAATCTTAATAGTAAAAAAATGTTAAATATTATTTGCGATTTCTTAATTATTTAATATCTTTGCCGGGTGATTTAGAAAAACAACGAAATATAAAAAATGTGTTATTTACTATTGTTTAGGAGATAACACGTTTATATAAAGGAATATAACATTGATTAAAACATAAATTCAAAAGGTATTAACATTTTATTAAATTTTCAGACTATGAAAACTTGTCCATTAACCATTCTTGTTGCAGTTGCGATAGTAATGTATTTTTTGTTGAATACATTTTTTCCTACTCAAAGGAAACTTATTTTAGAGAAGAGACTATTTCTGACAATTTACCTATTACTTTTGGTTCGGTAGTAGGTGTATTAGTATTAGAGCAATTGTTTGCTAAAGAATCTAATGGGAAAAGCCATAAAACAGGGAAAAACTAAGTTAATAATAGTTTAAGTTTCCCATAAATTTCACGAATTTGCACAAAAATGAATTTTGAAAGACTCAGAAAGTATCGGAGAAAGGCTGATACGACACAAAATTTGTAAAATCAATTATGATAAACTATTATTAATAGAAAAAAGCCTTGGAAGAGACTGACTTTCAAGGCTTTTTTAGTGGTCCCAGTTGGGCTCGAACCAACGACCCTCTGATTATGAGTCAGATGCTCTAACCGACTGAGCTATGAGACCTATCTTTTCTTATAAGACGGGGCAAAAGTAGTACTAATATTTGAATTGTGCAAGTTTTTTTATAAAAAAATAGCTCTTAAAATTCTACTATCAAGTGCAATTTTTAAATTACCTTTTGATTTCCATTTTTTTAGATATAATGGACAAAATAGAGGCCTTATAATTGGAGTCTTTTTGAGGAAGGTGGGAACTCAGAGCATCTCGGAGGGAATCGGAGGGGGTGTGCGAGGGTAGGGATAGGTAGGTATAAAATAAAAAAGAGCAACTCTATATCAGAATTGCTCTTTATAAGAAGGCGGCGACATACTCTCCCACAACAAGTGTA
>NZ_KB291394.1:63308-97406 GCF_000318295.1 Capnocytophaga sp. oral taxon 326 str. F0382 | reverse complement strand
ACCCTGAGTATTACAAGAAGCTTTTTGGGTAGCAACTGCTGTAATTTGTAACTGAGTGAGCGAACGTTTGATTTCAAAGCTCTTAGAAGTTACACAACTAGCTACCCCACCAATAGTTTCAGTAAATTTCACATAATATTTACCTGCTGGTAGGTTACCATTTGCGACTTGAGGTGCGGTGAATGGAGATGGCACTGTACCTCCTGCACCTACCATTAGTTGATGATTATCTTCACGATAAACTTGATAATCTATATGGGTAGTGCTTCCGTGAGGATTTGTTAAAGTAAAGGTAAAGGTACCATCATTGCCAGTTGCACAACTTACATTTTTCACATCTATTGCTACTGACATCTGTGAGTATGTAGGTACAGGCACGGTCATCTGCTGTGTATAACGACACTTAGTAAGCATATTATAAGCTACAAAAGTGTATTGTACACCTGGTGTGAGCCCTCCTATGGTTACTGCCACTCCCGTACCTGAGGCAACTCCTTTGTGCCATACATCGTTAGTTCCATCGGCATTAAGTGTAGTAACTGTATTGAGAACTGATCCCGGAGGTGGGTTTTGAATACCTGGTCGATATATAGCAAAGTACGCATTAGTAGATGCTGTAAAGGTAGGTGAGCTGGTTGCTGTAATGCGTACCTCACCTGTAGTAGCACAAGCTGTAGGTATTACAGGAGTGATAGACATTACATTAGAATTAGGTAAGATTACAGTTGTGAAATGTGTTACACAGCTATTGCCATCAGTAATAGTGATGTTATAGTTACCATAATCTAATCCAGAGAATACTCTTGAGATATTATTAGAGGTTGTAAGTGTTTGTGTATCCTCTTTACCAGAAGTAGTATTTCTAACATTGATAACAAAAGGTTGCATACCTCCACCATTGAGAGTTACTGTAATGGCAGCTAAGTCAGCAGCGGATGAGGTACAGCCCATTTGCTTACTTACTGTAGCTGTAGCCGTAAGTTGAGGCACTGCTGTAATAGTAAAGGCTTGAGTAGCTACACAACCACGGTCATCGGTGAGGTGTGCTATATAGTTACCTGGCGCTAAAGCTGTAGGAGTCTGCGTTACTCCTAAACCATTCACCACTTTAAGAGTATGTGAAGCTGTACCTACATAGTAATTACTTGGCGTAATTGTTACCGAACCGTTGTTATTACCACAAGTAGCTTGAGTAGTGGTAAAGGTATTGGTTAAGAAACGTGGTGGATCGTAAGCTAAAGTTATATAAGCTTGTCGTTTACATTCACTTCCATCAGGTTTGTAAGTTACTTGGAAACGGAACTCGGTAGTGGTAGCTATCGCTACTGGATAAGTAAAGGTTACTTGAGTAGTATTAGATGCTATAAAGTGATAAGTAGCTCCACCATCAACACTATAGCTAAACTCTTTGAGTGCTGTAGGGATACCTCCAGAAGCGGTGAGTGTATAGGTTACACTGCTACCTTTACAATCAGCATATTGTGTTTGAGTAGGTGATACAGTGAGTGATAATGGTGCATAAATTTGAGTAGTTACTGTTGCTTGACAACCAAAACCATCGGTTATTACAAATGTATGAGAGCCTACATCAAGTGCATCAGGATACTCAAAAATTGATGTATTGAAGGCATAATTATTACCTCCTACACGTTGTACTTTATAGTTTCCATTACCGCTAATTATTGTAATTTTTACTTTCTTCTCTTGTGTATCACCATAGCAATAAGAGGTAGGTTCAGCAGTAACTGAAAGTGTAGCTTTATCAGCGATTTCAAAGGTAGTTTCGGTAGTACAACCTTTGCTATCTTGTACTACTAAGCTATAAGTACCAGGTGCAAGGTTCGGTATTTCATAAGGGTTTACTCGTGGAGCTGCTGGTTGCAATGCTCCTAAGGTTCCACTTACTAATCCTACTCTGTACTGATAACCTCCTGCATTACCTCCTGTAGCCGATACTTTTATCTTAGCTACTCCACCGTTATAGCAAGTTACTTTATCCATTACTACTACTGTAGGTACAATAGGAGTAGGCTGGCCTATTTTGTAACTTACGGTTACTGCACAATTAGCATTAGCAGCATCTCTTATGCTCACTACTCCACTTTGGGTAGCTTCTAATCCTGTAACGGTAAATACTCCTTGAGCATCAAGGGTTGTAGGTGTCCAAGTGGTTGTAGTTGTGTATGTCCATTCTACTGAATAAAGAATATTTGTAGATGTTGGATTAATAACCTTGATACGTACCTCACCATCTTGAGCTCCAATACAGCTAACGTTTTTCTCGATACCGAATTTTTCGGCACGCATTTGTTTATTCTTTTCTATATTAATAAGTTGAGTAACCTTCAAATCACAATAAGCAATAGCCTGTGATACTTTAAGGTTATCCATTACAAAATCATTACCTAAGCCTCCATAAGTGGCAGCAGCTGTATTCACTACTTTCACTAATAGTTCTCCGTTAGCAAAACCTGTCATCTCAGCTTCGGTAAAGGTGACTTTATAATTTGTCCAACTATTGTTGTTAATAGTTGCTAAACTCTTGCTACGCAAAGTAGTACCATCGGGTTTTGCTATTTCTATATTGAGGCGAGCTGGTACGGCAGTTACTCCTGTTCTAAAGAGGTTGAGTGCATCTAAACTTACAGTAAATTCAGTATTAGGAGCTACTCCTTTTAGAAGTTTTTGATATACTATTTCATTGTTACCATTTCCTGCTACTGCTAAGTAACGACCTCCAGAAGGATCAACAGGAGCTGTGGTAAGCCAATTAGGATTTGAACTTACTTGTAGTTGTTTAGTAAGCACTTGGTTACCATCTGAAAGGCTTCCTGAAGAGTTACATACCAAAGAAGTATTGGCTGCTGGTAAACAATCGTTATCATCTTTGCCAAAATCTTCTGCAAAGAGTACATTAGGTGTTGTAGCAGTGTCTATTGGACGATAGTATACTGTAAGAGTGTGTACTCCTGGTGATAATAATCGATTAAAGTTGTTACCTGCAAGAGTTTGTTTGGCACTACCATCAATGCTATATTGGTAAGTTTGGCTTACAGTAGATGAAACTGTAATAGTTACTGAACCATAACCATTATCACAACGATAAGCTATAGGGCTCAACGCTATGGTAGGCACTGAAGTTGCTTGTGTAACTATAGGTATTTCAATACGGCAATCTTTGTTATCTTTCACATAGATGGTTGTAGAACCTCCAATAAATCCTATAGGATTAGTTACATAAGTATTTTCACCATCAAAGCTATAACGATAAGGAGGAGTACCACCTGTAACGTTGTTCACTGATACTTTGTATTGGTTATGTGCTGTATCGCAGGATCTATCAGCTACTACACCAGCATAAGCGCGCAAAGGTGCTTGAGGAGGAAGTATCACCACAGGTTTCTTGATATAGGTACAAGTTGTTCCTGCCACTTGTGATAGCATTTCTATTTCGTAAGTACCTGCAGGAATACCTGTAAATAAACCTCCTGTGCTAGTTTTGAAAGCAGCTCCTACACGAGCTCCTGTTTTATCTAATTTATATAGATTAATCTTACGATTTTGGTTTTGAGAGCCAGGAGCAAAAGTAAGATTAATCACCCCTGTATTAGGATTACTTTCACACTGAATTTCTTGTGTTGCACTAAAGGTAAATGTATGTGGATTTGGTGGAGTTACAGTCACCTTGTTAGACAAGGCAAAAGCTCCATTACGAGTATCACCCACTAAGAATACATATTCACCTACACGAGTGATATTTGCTACTTCAACCTCTACACTTGGCTGATGTGCCAATTGAATAGCCTTATAATCTGTTGCTAATAAAGCAGTAGATACATCTACATATTGTTGCTGACCATCTATTGTCCAGATATAGAAACGGTAAGTAGGTTTACCACCTTCAGCTTTAAGTTCAAACTTAGCCTTGTTACAAGAGGTAAATCCTTTGAAAGTAGCAGTTACCTTCATTTGGCTCGTTTTGTTGATAGTCACTTGTCCGTTGTATTGACAACCAGGTATTTGTGGTGAGGTTACCTTCACATCATAAGTACCTTGTGGCAAATTATTGATACGATAATCGTTTGTATTGATTACCTCAGTACGGAAAGGTGTACCTCCTTTGAAAATTTCTACTTTATAAGTTACTCCACTAGTACTAAGTAGCAATCTTACAGAACCTTGAGAAAAATCAGTTTCGTGAATTTCATCAGTAAGTGAACCTGTAAGTCCTGCTGTAAATACTTCAAAATAGAAACTTTCATTACAATTAAGCAATTTCAATCGGTATTTACCTGCTGTATTGGCTACAAAAGTGCGATTGTTGTGGAAAGTTGTCCAACATTGATCTTCAGTATTTCTACAATCAGAAGATGATTCATTACAAGAGCCACTCCATTGTTGCCACTCAAAAGCAGTATTTTGGTAGCTTACTGTAATATTTTTGGAGCTTCCTTGACAAAGGTAGAAATGACTTGTCCATCTACCATTATCAGGACAAGTTACTCCTATGTTTTGTGCTTGAGCACGGATAGGATCGGTAGTTGCTGTAATAGCTTGGTATTGTATTGTTTCAGTAGTTCCTATCTGATTTCCTTCGCAAGAAAGAGTTTTTACTACTTTGTAAACTCCTGGACCATTAGCTTGATATGTGCGATTAGTTTCGCCAGGAAGCATATTTCCATTTTTATACCATTGATAAGTATTAAAAGTTCCTGTAGCTTCGAGTGTCATTATTCCAGAACCACAAACTACTTCTTGGCGTGTACAATTGGAAGTATCTACTGTAATAGAACTTGAGCCAGCCTCTGATTGTTGAGCTGTAGGACAAGCGTTAGGTCCTCCTTCATACGTGATAGAGAAAGCTGTTTTCAGATAGTTAGCACAAGGTAGCAAGAGTTTATCACAATCGGCTACTACTTTCATTGGGATACGAATGCTCCGCCTTGGGTCGCCTAACTTGAGGGTAGATTGAGGGTAACCTGATGTACTACCTATTAAAAACTGATAGGTTTTCGTAGCAGGATTATACAATTTCTGAGGTTGTGGATTAGCTACTGTACCATCACCTGCATTATTGAGATCGGGCTCACCATTAGTAACTACCGCAGAATTGGGAGGTAGATTTACTGTAATAGTAGCACGTTTAATATTTTCAGCCCCTACATTCTCATAGCTTAATTCATAGAAGAAAGCTTGATTAGGAGTAAGATGAGTAATAGGATTACCCGATGTATCCACATAGCGTTGTGAAGTTTTTAGTTTCAAAGCATTCGACTTCACTGTCACGATAAATGTACAAGTGCTAATAGTAGCTAATAGATTATCTTTAAAGGTATAAGTAACTGTATGGACACCTATAGGGAATACACTTCCTGGAGCGTGGCTACGTGTAGTAGTTACTCCTCCTGAACAAGTAGGATATGCCTCGGGTTCACGCCATTGTACCAACTTGCCACACTGCCCTGCCTCTACAGTAACTTCTATATTATTCGGACAGTTTTTAACAAGAGGCGGTTCATCTATAGGTGGTAATACCACAGTAACTGTTTTAGTATAGATAGCGCTATTAGAACATCCTACTCCTGGTTTAAGTTTGTACTCAGCCATATAGGTAGTAGTGGTATAAATAGCCTCCCAGAAACTTTCTCCAGTACGTAATGGATAAGTAGTAGTTTTATTTCCATTAGCATCAAGTTTAAACCAATTGATATCAAAAAGATGTTCTGAAAGACCTAATTTCACACGTGCTTGATTTCCGGTACAGAAAGGTACAGGACGGTCGATCACCAAGAACGGATTGAACGCATTGGTAAGGTCTATATCTACATCCTTAGGTACTGTTTGGCAACGGTGCTCAGTCTCTATGAGGTAGTGACCTGTAGTAAGATTTTCAAATATATTAAAGTATTTATTATCACTTGCCTCAAGCTTCACTGTTTCTTTAAGCGTAGCGGTAGTAGCCGTAGCCGATGTTTTTTGATAGAGGCGGAAAGTAAGAGGGAAATACACTTCTTGACCTGTTACATCAACAGCTATCATACCTGTAGCACTTCCTTGGTGGCAAATCACTGGGTTTACGACAGGGTTGAGCTTAACAAGATCGGCAATAGAAATTTCCTTATAGAAATAACTTTGCCAACTCTTGCTAGGCACTCCTGGATCGGATGCATCAGTTTGATACATAGATCCCGATTTAGGTTGGAGATAAGCATTATAATAATAACCACTGGTTTTTATCCTATATTTACCAGCAAGTAAGTTTACAAATTCCCCTGAATGTCCTCTTACATAATCTTCACCAGAAGGTTGTATCACTGCCTTCCAAGATTTGTTACCATAAGCATCCTCTTCTTCTCGTTCTAAATAAACATAAACACCATCTTGAAAAATTTGATTACCTATATTGTATTTGAGTTTCCCTATTTCGCAATCTTTTTCAACTTTTAATTCAGGTTTATAAGCAGGCATACCTGGTATATAAATTGTTTTTTGGGTAGTATTGCTACAAGCATCGGTAATCGTAATATTATAATTTCCTTCAGGTAAATTAGTATAATGGTATCGATAGCTTCCTGCAGGTTGTGTAGTTTCTAATGGGAAAGTTACAGTACGTGTACCGTGATCACCCATACTCACTTTTGCAAAATAAGAAACTACTTTTTTACCATCAGCTCGTTCTAATTTAAATTTCAAAGGATGAGAGTATATATTAACAGGGTAGTCTATTCTAAAGGCTCCTGTACCTTCATACACTCCATAACCTATATCTAATTTATCAAATATTTTGTTGATATCTGCAGCTGCTGTAGTAGGATAATAAACATTTACTAATGAAGTACAAGTACTATGGCAGTTATTAGGATTTCTATAAGTAAGTCTATAGAGACCTTCTCCTACTTTGTCCACATAGATTATTCCATTAGTCCATTGAGCTGTTCCTGGAGGAGGTGGTGAAGAGGCAACCATATTTACAGGTACCCAAGGGCCTCCTACACCACCAAGAGATTTTTCCAATTTAAAATACTGCATCTCAATAGGGTGAACCCATCCTAACAAATATGAGTAAGTGCCACCATTTATATTAGGCATATTTCTATAGTCACGATTCCTCATATTATAATTGAAATACAATCGCTTATCTAATCCACAATTTCGGCTATAAGATTGGTTTTCAGCGGATAGCATTGGAAAGTTAGCGCAAGTCAATGGGTCTATTTGTTCATTGAAACGAACTCTCTCCTTAATGGTATTTTTAGGACCTTTGATAGTAACCTCTATCTCATCACCTTTTTTAAAAACGTAGTTATTTACATAAAAACCATAACCATCAAAAGTAGAAGAAATATCAATATCAGGTTTTGAAGAATTTAAAAAGCGAACCACTGCCCTACCTGTTTGTTTAAAATAGTTCTTAATGGCATTTGCATCCGACATACCCGTAATTACCCAATTATTATCTTGACGTACAATTCTAAATTGTCCTTTATATTTACCACAATCAGTTTTGTGCATTTCCATATACCTATCATACATTCTAATTTCCATACATTCTAAGGAGAATTGTTCTTTTGGTATTTGGATAGAAGGATAACGACGAGTTTCACCACATTTTTCACCTACAGCTGTAACATCCTTAATTTGGAGCGTTACTACTGTATTTTGTTTGATAGGATTTGCATTAGTACCACGCACCTCTATATAATTAGACCCTGAAGGTCTTGAAAATCTTTGAGTAGGTAGTAATACATTTTTACCTGTAGGATCAAGAATCGTAACATCAAAAGGACCGTGCCCTCCATTAGGTATCTGAAAGCGTACTCCTCCTGTATTAGGTTGTCCACAAATAGGAGGTAATATCTGCAAAGCTTGTACATTCATTACCTTGTAGTTAGACTCGGCTTCTACTTCACGTTCTTCAAAAGCACCAGTATTTTCATCGCGTACGATGATTTTATACTTTCCTGCTTTAAGATTGTAGAAAGTATGTTCGGCAGGAGCCGAAGGTGAAGGGCGCTGCATACGAAACATATCGCCACCTTGGCCTTCACCTTGTATTTCTACAATAAATTTACCACTTGAAGGTAAACATATAGCAGGATATGGAGAAGCATCTTGTGCTGTTACTTTTATCTGGTTATCATTATAACAATTTCCCTTGATAGAAGTGGTTTGCACATTGATACATTGAGCAAATCCTGTTGCTGTGAAGATTAAAAATACAATTGCTGTAAGAAACTTTTTCATTTTTTTTACTTTTAAGCTATAAGTAATAATATCTCGCGTGTAATTTATATATAATTAAGGGTACAAAAATAATATTTCTTTCTTATTTACACAACACTGTCTCCTTGTTTTTACACTAACAAAACATTCTTTTTATTATAATATACTGATTTTTAAATAAATAATTAGATGTTAAAATATTGTTAAATTTTTATTCAGGTAAAAAATAAAAGATATGAAGTAAGAAAAATACAGATTCTTAAAAGCTAATTTTCATTAATTTCTTGCTATTTTGTTTTTTTTTTGTATTTTTGCCGATGTAATTTAATTAATCATAAAAAATACACACTATAATGACTACATTAGTGATTCTTGCCGCTGGCTTAGGAAGCCGTTTTGGCTCTGATAAACAATTAGAAAATATACACAACGGCAACGCCTTATTCGATTACGGTATCTACGACGCTCTACAAGCTGGTTTTGACAATATCGTGCTCATCATCCGCCACGAAATCGACAACCTCACCCGCCAACACCTCGAAAACCGCTTCAACAATGTTCCTATCTCCTACGTATATCAAGACGATTTTAACCCAAAAGGCATCGAACGTAAAAAACCTTGGGGTACAGGGCACGCTATGCTTTGTGTAAAAGAGTTTGTTAAAAACCCATTCCTCATCATCAATGCCGATGATTATTATGGCAAAGAAGGCTTTCGTTTAATGTATGAAGCGCTCAATGCAGGTAAAGAAAAAACTTTCTTTTCAGGAGGATATCTACTGAAAAACACCCTTAGTGAAAACGGAACAGTTTCACGCGGTATCTGCGAAGTAGACGCCAATCATCACCTACTCTCTATCAACGAAGCTACCAAACTGCGTAAAATCAACGAAACTACTGCCGTAGACGAAGCTACGGGCGCCGAGTATCCCCTAAGCACCTACGTATCTATGAACTTCTGGGGATTTACTCACGAAGTATTGGATATAGCCGAACGTTATTTCAAAGAATTTGTAGCCGAACATAAAGATGACCCTAAATCCGAATTTTACATCCCTATGGTAGTACAACACGCCATTAAGGATTACGGATATAAATTAGAAGTATTACCCAATCACGACAACTGGTTCGGTATGACCTATCACGAAGACCTCGGAATGGTACAAAACGAAATACAAAAACTCGTAGATAAAGGCGAGTACCCCGATAAATTCTAATAAAATGTTTAACCCGTAAGAGATAATAAGTTTTTTACTTCTTATCTCTTACCTCTTACCTAAATAAAATGAAAGAAATAGCCAATCAATTTAACTTGAAAGGAAACCTCCTTTCTGTGGAACCTTATGGCAACGGACACATCAACCGCACGTATTTGGTAAAAACCTCCGATACAAATTATATCCTTCAAGGGATTAACAGCAATGTGTTCAAAACCCCCGACAGCATCATCAAAAACATCGAACTGCTTTGGGAAACTGAACCCAACAATCACATCATTCTCCCAATGATGAAAGCTAAACAAGGAGGATACTCCGTAAATGCCGAGGGCATTGTATGGCGAGTATTCCCTTTTGCCGAAGGTTATACTTCTTATGAATTCATCGAAGCTCCTTGGCAAGCCGAAAAAGCTGCCACTGCCTTTGCAACTTTTATGAAAACCTTTGCCAATATCGACACCTCTCGATTGCAGGCTACCATTCCTAATTTCCATAACGGAGATTTACGTTTCCAACAACTCGAAGAGGCTTATGCTCAGGCAACACCTGCACGCAAAGACAAAGCTGAAAAGCTATACGAATTTGCGCAAAAACACAAGGTAATTTTCGACCTTATCCAAAAAGAAGTAGACGAAAAGCGTATTCCTATACGCGTAACCCACAACGACACCAAAATCAATAACGTACTCATCAATAAATCCAATCCCGATGATTTTAGAGTAATCGACCTCGATACAGTGATGCAAGGTATCTTACTGTACGATTTCGGCGATATGGTGCGCACTTCGGTAAGCCCTACCGAAGAAAACGAAGCCGATGAAAGCAAAATCGTTTTCAATACCGAGTTCTTCGAAGCGCTTTGTAAAGGTTTTTCAGTAATGAACCCTGTGATGACTCCCTCAGAGAAAAAACACATCGTCGACGGAGCTAAATATATGATATTCATTATCGGTATCCGTTTCCTCGCCGATTATTTTAACAACGATGTGTACTTCAAAACCTCATATCCTGAGGAGAATTACATTCGTGCCCGCAACCAATTCGTGCTCTTTCAGCGTTTGGAAGACAAAGAAAAAGAACTCAGAGCAATTGCTAAAAAGTACTTTAAATAGGTAATACAAACTTTTAGTTTGAAACTTTGCCAAAGTTAAAACCAAGCTAATTTTTAATTTAAAATCTATTTTTTTTACTATGAGAAATGTTTTTATAACCTCCCTTTTACTTATTTTGCCACTATCTACGTTTGGACAATCTCCATTCTCAGTGAAAAAAGTAGGAGAAAAAGGAAGTCCTATTTTGTTTATTCCAGGACTTGGCTGCTCCAGCGATGTCTGGCAAGAGACTGTACCTGCTCTGATCACTAACCACACTTGCTACCTGCTTACCTTAGCGGGGTTTGGAGGAATTACCCCTGTAAAGAATCCAAGTTTGGACTATTGGACAGATGCCATTATCTCCTATATCAAAAAGGAGAACATCCAAAAACCTACGATTGTAGGGCATAGCTTAGGAGGCATCCTTGCTATGAAAATAGCTGCTAAAGCCTCTGACCTACTTGATAGAATAGTGATTGTAGATGCTTTGCCTTGCTTGCCTTTGCTTTCTGATCCTAATTTTAAGATAACACCTAACAAGGATTGTACTCCTATGATCAAGGAACTTACAGCAATGCCCAAAGAAGACTTTGAGCGTTCGCAAATGGCTTCAATGATGTACTATACAACAAAGGAAGCCAAGAAGCCTACCATCGTTCAGTGGAGTGTAGCCTCAGATAGGGAGACCCTCGCCAAACTTGTGTATGAAATCTCTAATACAGACCTCAGAGAGGAAATAAAACAGATAAAAGTGCCTGCCTTAGTGCTCTTAGAGTCCGTATTTACTTATTCAAAAGACAACATAAGAGATCAATATCAAAATTTATCTTTGAGAGACCTTAGATATGCCAATAAAGGGCTCCACTTTATTATGTATGATGACTTTGATTGGTATTTGACTCAGCTAAAATCCTTTATAAGATAAGAAATATATTGTCTCTACAAGAATCATATCTATTAGGAATTGTCTTTGACAGCACTCCCTTTTTCCATTATATTATTTAATTAAGTAATTTCTAAACAAAACTAATAACTAAAATTAAAACTATATGAAACACTTAGAACAAAAGTTTCAAGAAGTTTTCGGTGCTCCTGCCGAAAAACAATTCTTCGCACCAGGACGTGTGAATCTCATCGGTGAACATACCGACTACAATGGCGGTAATGTGTTCCCTTGCGCTATCGACAAAGGTACTTACGGTCTCGTAAAAAAACGCAATGACCGTAAATTCCGTATGTATTCTGAAAACTTTGCCGACCTTGGCGTAATGGAGTTCACTCTCGACGAACTTACCAACGACAAAAAACACGATTGGGCTAACTACCCAAAGGGTGTGATTAAAATGTTCCTTGAAGCAGGACAAAAAATCGACTCTGGGTTCGATATTCTCTTCTCTGGAAATATCCCTAATGGCGCAGGGCTTTCTTCTTCTGCTTCTATTGAGATGCTTACCGCTATTGTGCTAAAAGACCTCTTCCACCTCTCTATCGACCCTGTGGAAATGGCACAATTAGGCAAGAAAACTGAAAACCTATTCATTGGGGTAAACTCTGGTATTATGGACCAATTTGCGGTAGCTATGGGTAAGAAAGACCACGCTATCCTCCTCGATTGCAACACCCTCAAATATGCCTATGTCCCTGTGGTACTTAAAGATGAGGTAATCGTGATTGCCAATACTAACAAACGTCGTGGTCTCGCCGATTCTAAATACAACGAACGCCGTGCTGAATGTGATGAAGCCTTAGCCGAATTACAAACTAAATTGCCTATTAAAGCCTTAGGAGAACTCTCTATTGAACAATTTGAAGCCAACAAAGACCTCATCAAGAGTCCCGTTCGCCAAAAGAGAGCTAAACACGCAGTATATGAAAACCAACGTACTCTTAAAGCACAAAAAGAGCTTTCAGCAGGTAATTTAGCTGAGTTTGGTAAATTAATGAACCAATCGCACATTTCTTTGCGCGACGATTATGAGGTAACAGGCGTAGAACTCGACACTTTGGCTGCTCTTGCTTGGGAACAACCTGGGGTAGTAGGTTCACGTATGACGGGAGCTGGCTTTGGCGGTTGCACTGTAAGCATCGTGAAAAAAGACAAAGTAGACGATTTCATTAAAAACGTAGGCGAGGCTTACAAAAACAAAATAGGTTATGCTGCCGATTTCTATATCGCTTCTGTAAGCGACGGTGCTAAAAAACTATAAACAAGACAAAGTATGATAACCATCAACAAAAGCCTGTTCGGTACTCACAACGGACAGGCTGTCTATCAATATACCTTACAGAACGCAAACGGCTTTCGCGTGTCTGTTTTGAACTTAGGCGGTACTATTACCGAAATAGCTGTAAAAGATAAGCACAACGTACTGAAAAACGTAGTATTAGGCTATGCGCATTTGGAAGATTACATAGGTAATGGCGCTTATAATGGAGCTACCATAGGGCGCACTTCAGGGCGTATTCACAACGCTACTTTCACTATCGACGGGAAAACCTATCCCCTATTTAAAAACAATGGTGAAAACTCATTGCACGGTGGTAAAGAAGGTTTTAGCAGTAAAATCTTTGAAGTAAAAGAGCTCGCTAATGGTTTAGAAATGCACTACACAAGTCCTAATGGTGAAGAAGGCTACCCTGCAAAGGTAGATTTCAAAGTGATTTACACCATCACTGATGACAACAGTCTGCATATTGCTTACGAAGCCGTTGCCGATGCCAAAACCTACCTCAATATCACCAACCACAGTTATTTCAATCTTTCAGGTGATATGGAAATGAATGGCGATACCCAAGTACTACAAATCGCTGCTGATAATATTTGTGAATTGGCAGAAGGATTGATTCCTACCGGTAATTACATAGCTGTAAAAGGTACTACTTTCGACCTCCGCAAAGGTAAAGTTATCGCTGAGGGTATTGCTGAAGGTCACCCTCAATTCGAAATTACTCGTGCCTACGACCACCCCTTTGTGCTCAACCACAGCGGACTCAATGGTGCTCCTCAGTTGGTATTACATTCTCCTCACAGTGGTATTACTATGGAAGCCTATACTACCCAGCGTGTGGCTGTGATTTACACTGGTAACTTTTTGGACGATGTACCTGTATTCGATAAGGTATGTACTGCCAAAGAAAAACCATCAAAAAACCCACGATTTGTAGGTGTAGCTATTGAGATGCAAGATTTCCCCGATGGCATCAATCAGCCGAAGTTTGGGGTAAAACCCTTAGAAAAAGGGGAAGTGTACAAGCAAGAAACCGTTTATAAGTTTCTTATTAAATAACAAATAGTCTTGTTAATTATTAATTGATAATTATTAATCGTGAAAGTTTATATTGAAGTAGAAAAGCTCATCAGTTATGCGGTACTTCATAACTTGGTGAAGGAAGACGACCGTATTCTTGTTACCAATGCTGTTTTGGAAAGTATTGGTTGCGATAGTTATACCGAGTTTACAAAAGAAGAGCAAGCTCAAATCGCTAAAGAGGTAGCCCAGATAACTTATCCTACGGAAGTACTCGACCGCTTAGTGCAGTGGGCAGCTGAGAACGGCACCCTCACTACCGATACGCTTACTTTCCGCGACCTACTGAACTCTAAGATTATGGGACAGGTATTACCTCGTACTTCTGTGATTCGCAACGATTTTTGGCATACTTACCAAAGGAGCAAAGAGCAGGCAACCCAACAGTTTTATGAGCTCAACAAGCAAAGCAACTACATACGCACCGATAGAATTGCTAAGAACATTCTGTGGAAACACAATAGCCCCTATGGCAATTTAGAGATTACTATCAACCTTTCTAAGCCAGAGAAAGACCCTCGTGATATTGCTGCCCAAAAAGATGTGGTAGCAACTAACTACCCAAAATGTTTGCTCTGTAAAGAGAACGAAGGCTATATGGGACGTGTAAATCACGCTGGTAGGCAAAACTTGCGCACGATTAAGCTAGATTTAGCCAATGAGGAATGGTTTTTTCAATACTCCCCCTACATCTATTACAACGAGCATTGTATCGTCTTTTCGAGTGAGCATCGCCCGATGAAGATTGACAAGGCTTGCTTTGAGCACGTATTGGGCTTTGTAGAGCAATTCCCTCATTACTTTCTCAGCTCTAATGCCGATTTACCTATTGTGGGAGGCTCTATCCTCTCACACGACCACTTTCAAGGTGGACGACACGTTTTCCCTATGGAAAAAGCTACCATAAAAGAACGCGTGAGCTTCAAAGGCTTTGAAGATGTGGAAGCAGGCATCGTAAATTGGCCTATGAGCGTATTGCGATTGCGCGGTGAGAAAGACCGCCTCATCGTCTTAGCCGATGTAATCTTGCAATCGTGGATAAATTACAGCGATGAATCATTAGGCATCTACTCGCATACTGAGGGTGTGCGTCACAATACGGTAAACCCTGTGGCACGTTTTAAAAACGGCAAATATGAACTCGATTTGGCTTTGCGCAACAACCGCACCAATGCCCAGCACCCTATGGGTATCTTTCACCCTTACGAACATCTGCACAATATCAAAAAAGAGAACATTGGGATTATTGAGGTGATGGGCTTAGCGATTTTACCCGGTAGGTTAAAGACTGAAATGGCGAGCATTAAAACCTTGCTTAGTGAAGCCATTACAGCTGGTAACGCTTTCAGCACTGTATATACCCAAATGAATGATGACTCTGCTTTGCAAAAACACACTCAGTGGTTAGAACGTTATGTGAATATCTCTCCTACCCCACTCTCAATCGACAATTTAGACGAGTTTATCAATAGGTGTATAGGTGATACTTTCTGTGAAGTATTGGAGAATTGTGGTGTGTTCAAACATACTCCTGAAGGTGAGGAAGGATTTAGGAAATTCGTGAACCAAATTTGCTAATTTGCTAATTATTTGTATTTTTGCGTTTTAATATTAACTTTTATACGATGAAAAAACACTTCTTACTGCTCTTTTTGTGTGCTTTTGCACCCTTTGGTTCTTACCTATGGGCTCAAACGCACGTATCGGGTAAAGTAATTGACGAAAATGGCCAACCTATAGCTTTTGCTAATGTGTTATTCCCTAAAACTACTATCGGCGCTTATACCGATGATGAAGGGCGTTTTTCTCTATACTCCGAAAAAAAACAAAGAGAATTAGAGGTATCATTCATAGGGTACACCACCAAAAAAATTCATTTGGAAAAAGATAACACCAAAGGATTGGTAGTAGTACTCGTAGAAGGTGAACAGTTAGACGCAGTAACTATTGTGGCTAAACCTAAAAAGGCACTTTCTAAAAAAGAAAATCCTGCCTATACCGTTTTGCAAGGCATTTGGAAAAACAAAAAGAAACGCGGATTGCAAAATGCAACAGCTTATCAGTATAAAAAACATACTACTACCGAGTTAGGGGTGAACAACCTCGATACTGTCTTCCTCAAAAAAGCCTTAGGCAAAGAATACGATACTATTAGAAAAATCCTATCAGAGAAAAAATACAAAGAAACTTTCTCACTCCCTATGTACCTCACCGAAAAAATAGAAACGGTGTACGGTGACAATCAGTTGGGTAAAAAGCGTGTAGACATAGAAGCCGAACGTTCCCAAGGCATTGTGCAACAAGGTTTTGGTTTGGAACGTGTGAGCCAATCGTTTGACGAGTTTGAGATTTATGACAATACTTATATGATACTCAACAAACCGTTCGTGAGTCCACTTTCCGAATTTGGCTATGGTGTGTATCTATATGTACTCAGCGATACGATTCAAAAAGATGAACGCCAATTCTATCGCATCAACTTCTTCCCACGTGATGATCAAGATTTAGCTTTGCAAGGGCAATTTGATGTAGATACCAAAACCTTTATAGTGAGTGCTATACAAATGCACACCACCCCTAAAACCAATATCAACTTAGTACGCCGACTCTCATTTGAAAAATACTTTACCATCGCCAACGATAGTATATACTTACCCGAACGCGAAATTCAAGAAGGTGATTTTACATTACTTACCAAAAAAGATGAAGAAAAAGGACTTTATGTAAAGAACTTTATCGATTATTCCGATATATTATTGAACAAATCTAAAACTGCTGAATTTTACGACCAACAAGTAGTGAAAACAGCTAAAGATCAGTTTCATAAGGATGATACTTATTGGGATAACAATACCTTGGGAGGGGCTGACCTCACCAAAACCAAACTCCTAATTCGTGAGGTGGGAAGCAATAGACGTATCAAAATGATAGGCGATGTAACCGATGTGGTAACTTCAGGTTACATCCCCATTGGTAATTACCTACAATTTGGTAGATTCTGGCAAACTTTCTCAAGTAACAATGTTGAGGGCTTGCGTTTGCGTGCAGGATTCCGTTCCTTCATCTCTACCGACGATCGCTTTCGTACCTATGTATATGGTGCTTATGGATTGAGAGACAAACAGTTTAAGTACGGATTCAGTGGTAAATACCTCCTTTCTCACAGTCCACGCATCACCCTCGGAGCTGGTTATCAGAACGATAATTTGCAATTGGGTACCTTTGTAATGCACGACGATACTGAACTGAATTTCGAAAAAACTACTAACTTCATCATTGCACGTGGTGAGAATTACTACCTCACCCGCAACAAAAAAATACAAGGGGTAATTAATTACGATATCATTCCTAACTTGCAATTTTCAATATTTGGTACTTACCAAAAACTCTCTTCCGCAAGTGAAGATAACTTCCTCATTGCCTACCAAAATCCTAAAACAGGTAATGTAATTCACGAGTACGACAACTTCTATACAGGGCTACAACTCTCTTTCACCCCTTACCGAAAAGTATTTGGTTATGGTGTAGAACAACGTTATGGCAAAAAACTCTTCCCTTTGTACACCCTCAAATATTCTAAAGGGGTAGATGGGGTGATAAACAGCAAGTTTGATTACGACAAAGTGCAAATGATGCTTTACAAACCCATTCCTCTCTTTGGTTATGGCATTTTCCACGCCAATATTGAAGCTGGAAAAGTATTTGGTACAGCACCACTTATTGCTTTAGCTCCCACCCCCGCTAACCAATCGTATTCATCAGCTCCTAACACCTTTGCACTTTTGGATTACTACGATTTTATCACTGATACCTATATCAATGGATATTTTGAACATCATTTCGATGGTTTCTTGTTCAATCGTATTCCTTTCTTACAAAAAACACGATTCAAAAGCTTGATATTCGGTCGATTTGCTTATGGAACCCTCTCCGACAGGAACAAAAACGCTAATATCACCAATATTGTATTTAATTCACCCGAAAAACTCTATTGGGAATACGGCTTTGGTATTGAGAACATAGGGTTAGGCAACTTTCGCTTTATACGAGTAGATTTCGTATGGCGCAACGATTTCAATGATGTGAATGGGGTACGGAATCCTAAGTTTGGTGTACGGATTGGAATAGTACCATCATTTTAAGTAAAAGGTAAAATAGATACTTTCTAATGAAGCAACGAAATATAAACAACTTAGTTCGGTTAGGGGAACTGCTTTCTAAAACCGAACAATTCAACGATATATTTGAGAAAGCGGAACAGCAGAACAGTTGGTTTACGCGTGCTAATGTAATATTTGCCTTTAAATCGTGGAGTGATGCCCTCAGCGAAAACAATGTAAAACAATGGCTGTCGCAATATCAATTACCACAAACTACTTCGTCTAAAAAAATATTGATTATAATGGCTGGCAATCTACCTTTGGTAGGCTTACACGATTTGTTATGCGTATTGATAACAGGGCATAAGGCAATCGTGAAGCTCTCCAGCAACGACTGCGTACTACTTCCCTACCTTATAACACAGATGAAGACTTTTGCACCTGAATGGACAGAAGCAGTAACTTTCACAGATGATAAAGTAACTGAATACGATGCGGTAATAGCTACAGGTAGCGATAATACTGCACGCTATTTTGAGTATTACTTTGGTAAGAAACCCCATATTATAAGAAAAAACCGCCATTCAGTAGCCGTACTCACCGGAAAAGAAACCCCTGAAGAACTTTTCGCTTTAGGTAAAGACATTTTTCTGTACTACGGCTTAGGTTGCCGAAGTATTTCTAAACTATTCGTACCTAAAGGATATGACTTCAACCTGTTATTCCAAGCAATTTACCCCTATAAAGATATCATTCAAGAACAAAAATACGCCAATAACTACGACTACAACAAAGCCGTTTACCTAATGAGTTTATTTCAGCTCCTCGAAAACGGATTTTTACTCCTAAAAGAAGATGAGCACTATGGCTCTCCCATTGCTACTCTTTTCTATGAATACTACACTGATGTAGATAGCTTAAAAGAAAAACTCACTACCGATGCTGAAAAAATACAATGTGTAGTTGCACACAATTTTACAACTGAAGAAGTAGCCTTCGGAGAAACCCAAACCCCCCAATTATGGGACTACGCCGATGGAGTAGACACTCTCAATTTCCTACTCAAATTAGCCTAAAATAATCAAAAAATACCAACTGATAACAAAAATTTTAAACCTTATAAGATGTTAATTATAAGACACTTATAAAATAACTACAACTTTTCTCAAAAAAAAGTACTAAAAAAAATTGCAGATATAAAAAAAAGTAGTACTTTTGCCACCGCATTGAGAGAGAAACAATGCCTAAATAAAGCAAATTGGTCCGTTCGTCTAGGGGTTAGGACGCAAGGTTTTCATCCTTGTAACAGGGGTTCGATTCCCCTACGGACTACAAGCCATAATTTAAATTTTTTAAACGGTTAAACAAAAACTTAAGGTCCGTTCGTCTAGGGGTTAGGACGCAAGGTTTTCATCCTTGTAACAGGGGTTCGATTCCCCTACGGACTACTACACTAAATGCACTATTCGTATCTAAATGATACAACTTAAAATTAAATCAGTAAAGGAAAATGGCAAACCATAAATCAGCATTAAAAAGAATTAGAAGAAACGAAGCAGCTCGCTTGCGCAATCGCTATCAACACAAAACGGCTCGTAATGCCGTTAGAAAACTACGTGCTTTAGAAAATGTAGAAGAAGCTAAAACACTTTTCCCTAAAGTAGTTTCAATGATCGACAAGCTCGCTAAGAGAAATATCATTCATGCTAATAAAGCAGCGAATTTAAAAAGCAGTTTAGCTAAACATATCAATAAATTAGCTAAATAGTCATTTAGGTTTTAGATTTATCACTTATAGCCAGATTTATGCAAGTAAATCTGGCTTTGGTGTTTTAATATTAAATTTATAAAATTATGAAATATACATCTTATGCCCTACTCTTTTTGCTATCAGTACTTGTTTCTTGTAACAACACAAATCAAGATAATAACGAAAAACAAACACATAAAACAAAGTCTATAGAGTTCGAAGAGTTCAAACTCATCGACCTAACACCTAAAGCACAGGAAGATATGAGACACTGGAAAAGTTTCCAATCACTGATGCAAGTAATCGTTTCTATGGCGCCTGCCAAGATTAAAAACACCGATGATTTGATGCTCTCCAATCCTGATAGCTTGTTAATATACAGCCGTTTATATCCAGTTAATTCCAAAACTGAAGTTATCAATAGCGTTGTAGAACACGATTGGAGAACTCCAGCTGATGCTGCTAAAGATACCGTTTTCAGGTTTGAAAAAAAGAAAAATAACGCAGAAAGTTTTCTACAATGGCATCGCTTTTTGGTAGCCAATATCCCTTATACTTTTTCAGTAGTTTTGAAAAAAGTGAATTACCCCAATGTAAAACTGAACTTTTTGGAAGGAGAAAACAATGAGTTATCCGCTACTTTAGCCCTTGATACCCTGAGCACTTCTACTAACAACGTAAAAAGAACTACCCTCTCCGACGATTGGTACAGTTACCAAATTAATTTTTTACCAAAAAAATCAGCGTCATACGCCATTAGGCTTTCCTTAGACGAAAATGCTAAAGAGAACGACAATGTAATACTATACCGCTCTATTTTAGAACTTCCTGCAAAACACTTTCATCAAGTAGGTAAATTTTCTGATAAGATTGTAGGAGAACACTCCGATGTTGAAAGCTCTTATTACTCTGTATTTTTTTGGTTAGTACAAATAGAAGATGCTCTCAAAGAGCTACTCAACAGCGATACTTTTCCCGAACGTATTGATGTTCCTACTGTAAAAGCTCGTTTCAGGCTTTTTCAAACACAAATTAAATCATTAGCCGATAATGTTAAAAACAATCCTGATTTCAACGAAAATGAGCTTAAAAACAACATTTTTTTATTAGGAGAAACTTTCAATAGTATTATAGCTCGTATCAACAATATATACAGCAACGACTTAGACGATCGTATGAAATATATCGATACTCAACAAGATTCTATTCCTTCAACTAATAATTGAATCTAAACACATTCATTAATTTAAAAGCCAATAATACCTTTATAAGATGTTATTGGCTTTTTCAAAATTTAAATTAGTCCCATATTCTTCTTGTTTAAAAGTAATTCGTAATTCATTTCTATTCAAAAAAGTCAGCAATTAGTAAAAACTAACTACTGACTTCTATCTCATTTGCTAATTTTCAAATTTGTTAACTAATTGCCTGTGCGAGTCGCACAATATATCAACAATAAAAGTAGGTTGACTCCTCCCAAAACGTCTTCTTTATGCTTTACCGTAAGAAAATCAGAAGTAACTTGGTTCATTTCGTACTGCTGAAAAGCTAAAAGTGAAGTTTCGTAAGATAAGGGTATGATAAAAAACTCACCCAATACAAATACGGCAATTGAAAGTATAAGCAATAGTAAGTTTTTCCGAGTTCTTTGGCATAAGTAAATTACAATATTGCCTATAAGGAACAACCACATTCCTTTAATCATTCCCAGTTGAACCATCGCATCTATAAATCGGCGTTGCCATAAGAAGAATGAGGTATCTTGTGGTATAGAAAGCATATTCATCGCTATAAAAGCCGAAATATTCCCTATTAATAAACTAAGCCCCACAATAGCAATAAATTGAGCTACTCGTTGAAGAAGATTTTTACTTTTCATCTGTTATTCTGTTTTTAATTTCTGAGATGCAAAATAACACAGAAGTGGTGAGATAAAAATTAACTTTGGGTAATAAATTACAGATAGGCTATTCTTCTTCTAATTCTACTCAATGATTGTGGAGTAACTCCTACAAACGAAGCTATGTATTTCTGTGCTACTCGTTGCTCAATATTTTTATATTGTTTCATAAATTTCAAATAACGCTCTTGGGGAGTATCTGTAAGTCCCGAAATGATGTATTGTATAGCTTTAATAAAAGTCTCTTCAAGTAGTAACCTACCAAACCGTTCACCATCTTCTATTTCTTTGTAAAATCGTTGTAGATTAGCATAAGAAATCATTTGCAAAACAGTATCTTCAAGAGCGACAATTGTTTTCTGGGAAGGTATTTTAGTTATAAAACTCTCATAGTCACAAACAAAAGTATTCTCTTCGTTAAAATGTATAGTAAGTTCTTTTCCATCATAATTCATAAATTGCCTCAGTAATCCCTTGTTTACATAATAAAAATACTTACAGATATTGCCTTCTTGCAATAGTACTTCTCCTTTGGAAAGAAACAAAGGAACAAAAAGTTCTTCTATAAGAGTACAATCTCTTCTTGAAAGAGTTATATACTCCCTTATCTTGTTTAAAAGTAATTCATAATTCATTTCTATACAAAAAAGTCAGCAATTAGTAAAAACTAACTGCTGACTTCTATCTCATTTGCTAATTTTCAAATTTGGTAATTATTTTCCTTTACCACCGATAGCAGGGTCTTTCATTCCCTCTTCAATCATAGTGTAGAATTGGTCGAGTTTAGGCAATACTACAATACGAGTACGGCGGTTTAGAGCGCGTCCGTTAGCATCACCATTGCTTGCTAATGGCACGTAGTAGCTACGTCCGGCAGCGGTCATACGCTCAGGAGCAACACCGAAATCTTTTTGCAATACACGTACAATCTCGGTAGCGCGCATTACGCTCAAATCCCAGTTGTCGCGGATACAACCTGTTTTGATGTTTACATTATCGGTGTGACCTTCTACCATAAACTCAAAGTCGGGTTTGTTTTTCACTACTTTAGCTACTTTTTCGAGTACGCTCTTAGCGTTTTTAGAGATAGTGTAGCTACCACTGCTAAAGAGCATTTTATCGGAAATATTGATAAATACCACTCCTTTTTCAACTTTCACATCTACATCTTGGTCGTCTAAGTTTCCCAACACACCTTTGAGGCTTTGTACCAAGGCGAGGTTTACAGAGTCACGACGGGTAACCGCATCGCGCAAGTTTTTGATAGTTAAATCTTTTTCGCGCAAGCTTTCTAATGATTTTTCGAGGTTTTCAGCGCCTTTTTGGGTAAGCGTTGTGAGGTTACCCATATTGTTGATGAGCTGCTGGTTGTTCTCTTTGAGCAAATCATTTTGGTTTTTCAAACTCTCAATTTTATATGCCAAATTATTCTTTTCGTCTAAACACATATTGAGTTTCACGGTAGCAGTGTTTAGCAAATCTTCAGTTTGTTTGTTTCTTGCTTCTAACTCAGCATACTTCTTTTTAGATACACACGATGTTGTAACTAATGCCAGCATCGATAGTGCGATAATAAATTTTTTCATATAGTTTATGTTTTATAATTAATGAATATGTTACAATAAGAGTGCCAAGATTATCTCTTACTTGTTTTTTGCTTGGCTTTGTTTTTTTCTTTAGCGGTTTTGAGTTCTTTTTTCAGAGATGGATTGGCTATATCATTTCGTCTTCATCTATCTCTTCAGGGGTTTTCATTCCCTTTATTTCTTTAGGTTTTATCTTTTTCTCGGCATCGCTGTAAATCTCTTCTTTGCGATGAATACGCTCGTTGCCACGCCAGACAAATTCTTTAAACTTGCGATCGTTCACGTGTAACTTTTCTTCTGGGTATAAATTCCCCGAAGGTTGTGTAATAAACACAGTTTGTTGGAGTTGTTGTTTTTTATCCAAATAAAGTTTGATGTGGCTACAGGAGAGTTTGTTGATACCTACCAATTCTTTAGCATCGTTGTACACATAGTAAATAGACTCGGTATTTTGCAGAAAGTCTATTTGTCGTAAGGCGTTTTGTTTAAACTTTCCGTACAAGAATTTTCCTTTCACTTGGTTATACCCATCGCCTAAAGTATCTTTTTCTACCACGAGAGCGTTGTTGAACACTTTGAGGGAGTCTAACTGTTGAGTTTTTGTATTGGCAATCAGGTGGATATTATCGCCCGTCATCTGGCTTACGCCTGTCCACGCTACGGGTTTGCCCACCAATTGGGTGAGCCCGTTAGCTTCATCGGAGTGGATAGAGTCGCATTTGGCTTGCATATCGCTTTTGAAGATACGGGCATCGGGGTAGGCGCGAATCACGCGGTGTTGGGGTTTGCCCGTTACCAAAATGCGCTTGCCGTGCATATACATTGAATCTTTTTCTACCAGCGTAATTACCACTGCTTTTTTAGTGATAAACATTGAATCTTTAGCTTTGTGAATTTCGCCGTAATGTCCACGTACAAAGGTTTTGTTTATGGTATCGGAAATGAAGATATTGTTAGAACCTGAGGAAAACTGTCGGCGTTTATCAAAGTACAAGCTGTCGCCTACTAAGGTTTTGAGGTCGTATTCTATTTTGGCGTGTTTCATAAAATAGCCCAGTTCGCGACGTGTATCGTAAAAACCGCGTTCGCAATACACCTTGTAATCAGCGCCCACAATAGTAGTTTTACCATAAAAATAGGCATTGCCCGAATTGTGGTAATAGTCTAACACTTGTGAATTGACTGTAAAATCGCGATTGACAATCTTTACTGAATTGGTAAACTGATTTTTTTTAGTAGTTACATAATATTTGCCTGTTTGGCTGGTGAGTTCATTTTCAGCATTGGTAATTTTACCGAAATTATTGTAGTAAGCTTCTTGTTTATTGCGATCAAAGAAGAGTTCTTGGGTTTCGAGGGTCATATTGCCGTTGCGCAATACTACATTTTCTTTAGCTATAGCGGTTTTAGTATTTCCTTTGTAGGATACGTATTGGCTGTTCATCTGCAGGGTATCGCCTTGTTGCAACACCACATTTCCGTGAGCGATTACCTCGTTTTTTTCCTCATAGAGCACTGCCAAATCGCACCACACATCCAATCCTTGGTGGCGGAATTGTACCCGCTGTCCATCGGATTTAAAAATAGTTGCACCAGGGTATTTCACATTGTCGATGGTAAACTCTCCTCCGTAAACAATTTCGATACGTTTAGTTTTAGGTTCGCTTGTTTGTGCCACAAGGCTTTGCAAGCTAAGAGTAAACATTGAAAATAATATGTAAAAAAACGTTTTTTTCATTCAGAAATGTTTTCATTGAGAATGCAAAGATAGTAAATAATTGATAATTAACAATTGATAATTGACAATTAATTGGCAAATTGTTCTTCCTATTGGAATTTACAAAAACTTCATTTTTAGAAAAAATCGTTTTTTATTATTTGTAATTTCCAATTAATTCATATTTTTGCATCAAATAAAAACAATTGAGATATAAAAGAATAGAAAAATACACATAAGATTTAAAGAGAAAGTTGTTAATATTCCTTTTTAAAAGAATCTGGTAAATTCAATAAAAAAGCAGAGGTGAATTAACAAAATGTTTCTCGCCCCATAAGGGCGTGAACTGTTTTTGTTACATACCTGTTTTTGGGCATACCAGAGCCTTTTTAAAAGTGTGAACCAAAACATTCACGCTTTTTTTATGCTCAAAGGTTGCTCTTATTCGTTTTGTAACATTAAAATTAAATCAATAACAAATGAAAAAAATCGTTTTATTCAGTGCTTTGGCACTACTGTTAGCGAGTTGTGGTGTAACAAGAGAGTTATCACACAATGTAAACAACCATACTACTCAAGTGGTATTGGCTAAAAATAACTTTAAAGTAGTAGAACACGTGAAAGGAGAAGCCTCTAATCAATATTTACTTATTATAGGAGGTGGAAAACGTGCTTTGGTGGAAAAAGCAAGAGCTAAAATGCTTCAAAATGCCAATTTGGTAGGCTCTTCTAGAGCGGTTATCAATGAAACTGTAGAAATACATTCTTTCTTTTTCTGGTTTGGTATGCAATACACAGTAACTGTTTCAGCTGACGTAATCGAATTTACTGAATAGTAAAAGTAAAAAGAGTCAGTTTACATTTTTAGGAAACTGACTCTTTTTTTATTAGTAAATTATTCTACGGTTACTGATTTGGCTAAATTACGAGGTTGATCGACATTACAACCGCGCTTGATAGCGATATAATAGGACAGCAACTGCAAAGGTACTGAAGCTAAAATAGGGGTAAGCGCCTCACTGATTTCGGGTATTTCAATCACGTGGTTTGCTAAGCCCGACATTTGGGTATCGCCTTCGGTTACTACGGCTATAATTTTACCTTTGCGCGCCTTTATCTCTTGCGCATTGGAAACTACCTTATCATAATGTCCCTTAGACGGTGCGATAAATATCACCGGCATATTCTCATCGATAAGGGCGATAGGCCCGTGTTTCATCTCGGCAGCAGGATAGCCTTCGGCGTGAATATAGGATATTTCTTTGAGTTTTAAAGCCCCTTCCAAAGCGGTAGGGAAGTTAAAACCACGACCTAAATACAAGCAATTGGTAGCAGTTTTGTAGCTTTCGGCTATCTCGGCTATCTTGTGATCGACTGTTTTGATAGTGGTTTCGAGCAACTGTGGCACACGTTCTAATTCCTTGCAAAGACGGTGATAGGTTTCCGTACTGAGGGTACCCTTTTTATGTCCTAAATGCAAAGCGATAAGGGTAAGCACCGTGAGTTGGGTGGTAAAGGCTTTGGTAGAAGCTACCCCTATTTCAGGGCCTGCGTGAGTGTAAGTGCCTGAATGGGTGATACGCGCAATTGATGAACCTACCACATTGCAAATACCGTAGATAAAAGCCCCTTTTTCTTTTGCTAATTTGAGGGCTGCTAAGGTATCGGCGGTCTCGCCTGATTGTGAAATAGCAATGACAATATCCCCCTTATTGATAATAGGGTTACGATAGCGGAACTCTGAGGCGTACTCTACTTCTACAGGAATGCGCGCGTATTCTTCTAACAAATATTCACCTACTAAACCTGCGTGCCACGAAGTCCCACACGCTACAATAACAATACGTTTGGCATTGAGGAAGGTCTCTAAATGATTATCTATTCCTGATAGTTTGGTAGAGTGGTTGGGCAAGAGGCGACCGCGCATCGTGTCTTGGATAGACTTAGGCTGCTCGTAGATTTCTTTGAGCATAAAATGGTCGTATCCGCCTTTTTCAATTGCTTCGAGGTTGAGTTTGAGTTGTTGTACAAACGGACTCACCTGCTCATTACTGCCTATTTTAATCACTTTCAACGGTTTGTTGAGGTGAATGGTAGCCATTTCGCCATCTTCTAAATACACAGCGTTTTGGGTGTACTCTATAAAAGGAGAGGCATCGGAAGCGATGAAAAACTCGCCGTCACCTACCCCGATTACCAATGGACTACCCAAGCGGGCTACTACTATTTCCTCAGGTTTACTTTCCTCCATTACAGCAATGGCAAAAGCACCCACCACCTCGTTGAGCGCATAGCGCACGGCGGTTTCTAAATTGACGTTTTCTTTTTCTTTGAAGTATTCGATGAAGTTTACTAATACTTCAGTATCAGTATCAGAATGGAATACAAAACCCTCTTTGATGAGGTTTTGCTTGATACTTTCGTAATTCTCAATAATTCCGTTGTGTACAATGGCTATTTTACCAGAATTAGAGCGGTGAGGATGCGAATTAACATCGTTAGGTACTCCGTGAGTAGCCCAACGGGTATGCCCCATACCGCAGCCATAAGTAGGAACATTTTCTCCTGCCTTGGCTACCAAATCGGATACTTTGCCTTTGGTTTTTTCTCCGTAAAACTGATCAGCGTTTAAGATAAAACCTGCGCTGTCATATCCGCGATACTCTAAGCGTTTTAAACCATCAATCACGATGGGAAAAGCGGCGCGTTTGCCTAAATAACCTACAATTCCACACATATTTTTAAGTTCTTTTTATTATTTATTAATTTATACTCTTACACTTTCGGGCACTAATACGGTATAATCACCGTGATTGCGAATAACATCGCGCACAATAGACGATGATATAAACGAAGTACGCGCTGCCGTAAGTAAAAAGACAGTTTCTATTTGAGATAATTTGCGGTTAGTATGTGCAATAGCTTTTTCGAACTCAAAGTCGGCTGGGTTGCGCAAACCTCTGAGGATGAACTGAGCATCGATTTCTTTGCAGAAGTCTACCGTAAGTCCTTGATAGGTAGTAACTTTTACTTTGGGTTCATCGGCAAAGGCTTTTTCGATAAACTCTTTGCGTTGTTCTACCGTAAACATATAATTTTTGTCGCCATTAACACCTATGGCAACCACAATTTCATCGAATAGGTCTAAAGCACGAGTAATAATATCGTAATGACCTAAGGTAATGGGGTCAAACGACCCTGGAAATAAAGCTCTTTTCAATGATTAACGATTAATGGTTAGTGATTCAATACTCGTTCTATTTCGCTTTCGAATAGTTCTTCAAGACTGATGCCTGCTACTTTAGCTTGTTGAGGCAATAAACTCGCTTCTGAAAGCCCTGGTGTGGTATTCATCTCAAGCAAATAAGGTGTATCGCCTACGATAATGAACTCACTTCGGCTGAAGCCTTCCATTTTCAACAATCGGTATACACGTTCAGCCAAGGCGTTAATTTTAGCAGTCATTTCGGCAGAAAGACGCGCAGGAGTAATTTCTTGCGACTTGCCGTTATACTTGGCATCATAATCGAAGAAATCATTTTCGGATACTATCTCAGTCATTGGAAGAACTTTTATTTTCCCGCGATAGTTGATTACCCCGATAGAGATTTCAGTACCTTTTAGGAAACTTTCGATGAGGATTTCGTCGTCTACTTCAAATGCTTTGTCTATATACATAGGCAGTTGAGCCTCTTCATATACTTTATACACTCCAAAACTACTCCCTGATTTATTAGCCTTCACAAAGCAAGGTAAGCCTACTTTGGCTACAATATCAGCAGTGTTGTAGTCTTCTCCTTTGTTGAGATAGTAAGAAGGGGCTGAAAGAATGCCAAAAGGTTTGAGTACCGATAGCATATCGCGTTTGTTGAAAGTAAGAGCCGAAGCATACATACTGCATCCTGTAAGCGGTAAGCCAATCAAATTGAAATAGGCTTGTAAATAACCGTCTTCACCTGGGGTACCGTGAATGGCATTGAAAACAGCATCAAAAGTAATTTTACGTCCGTTTACTGTTACCGAGAAGTCGTTTTTATCAATAGGGTGTTCGTTGTTTTGAGCATCTACGTACACCCATTTATCGCGGTCGATACGCACGGGGTAAGGTACATATTTATTTTGGTTGAGATGTTTGGCTACTACTGCAGCACTCTTTAAAGAAACGGGAGCTTCATTAGAGTATCCTCCCATTATGATTGCTATATTTTTTTTCACTTTTACAAGTATTTTTTTATATATTTTCTATTTTTTAGAGATTAATATCTCTTGCAAATTTTATTCATCTAAAAGGGAGCTCACTTCATTATGAAGGATAGGTATATATTGAATTACTATTGCCCAAATAATTTCATCAGACACTGTGTCATAGCCGTGTATGATTCTATTTCGCACATCAACTATTTGCCGAGCTTGTGTAATTTGAATCTCGTTATCTTTCTTTAAAATGCGATTCATAGCTTCTCCTATTATCTCAATATTTCTTTCTACAGCTCTTTTGGTTTTTAGGTCGCTTTTAAATTCTTCAAAAGTAGTATGTTCTTCAAAATAGCTTTCTATTTCAATAATAGCATTAAGCACATCATATAGCCAAACTTTTATTTCAATCTGCATAAATAAGTTGTTTTTTTGAGTTGATATGCTCTAGAAAATAAGGGTTTTTAACTGCTTTTTCTTCTAATAAATCAATCTCTCGATTAAAAATAGCTTGTAAGGCAAATTTTAAATTGAAATAGTTAGAAGCATATTCTAAAATATCTTGTTGTTTGAAATCAACAATCAGATCTATATCGCTATTCTCATTAAATTTTGGAGTAAGCACTGAACCAAAAGCATATAAGGATTTCACCTTGTGGTTTTTCCACAAGGTGTCTATCTTTGTTTTGTTATGTTCTAAAAAGTGATTCATAACACATAAAAATCTAATAGAATAGTACTATTTCTGACGGAAATACACATCAATAGGTACCCCGTTAAAATCGAAGTTTTCACGGAGTTTGTTTTCTATAAAACGTCGGTAGGGGTCTTTTACGTATTGTGGCAAATTAGCAAAGAAGGCAAATTGCGGCATAGGTGTGGGCAATTGAGTACAGAACTTTATCTTGACATATTTTCCTTTGATCGCAGGGGGTGGATAGTTCTCAATAATAGGCAACATCACCTCGTTGAGTTTGCGAGTAGGGATACGCTTGGTGCGGTTGTTATACACTGCTACCGCAGTTTCTATAGCTTTATAGATACGTTGCTTATTTAATGCCGATACAAACAAGATGGGCACATCGGTGAAAGGTTCTATTTCTTTGCGGATAGCTGCTTCGTACTGTTTAGCCGTATTGTTTTCCTTCTCTACCAAATCCCATTTGTTTACTAATATCACGATGCCTTTGCGATTGCGTTGTGCCAACCAGAAGATATTAGCATCTTGGCTTTCAAAACCACGTGTAGCATCGAGCATCAAAATACACACATCGGAGTGTTCAATGGCGCGAATAGAACGCATTACCGAGTAAAACTCTAAGTCCTCTTTCACTTTGGCTTTACGACGGATACCTGCTGTATCAACTAAGTTGAACTCAAAGCCAAAGCGGTTGTACTTAGTATCAATAGCATCGCGTGTAGTGCCTGCAATATCGGTAACAATATAGCGGTCTTCGCCTATAAGGGCGTTGATAAAGGACGATTTACCCGCATTAGGTCTCCCTACTACAGCAAAGCGAGGCAAGGGGTTTTCTTCTTGTTTTTCTTTTTCGGGCAAGAGAGCGACCAAATCGTCGAGTAGCTCTCCTGTACCACTACCATTTACACTTGATAGGGCGTAGAGATGTTCAAAACCTAAGGCATAAAATTCGTGCATATCGTTACGACGGTTGTTGCTATCCACTTTGTTTACCGCTACTAATATTGGTTTATGGCATTTGCGCAACAACTCGGCTACAGCTTCGTCCATACCGGTAAGTCCTTCTTCGACGTTTACCATAAAGATAATCGCATCGGCTTCGTCTATGGCTAAGGCGACTTGTTTGTTGATTTCTTTCTCAAAAGAATCGTCACTACCTGCTAAGTAGCCACCCGTGTCGATCACAGAAAAAGAGACCCCATTCCAGTCGGTTTTACCATAATGGCGGTCACGTGTAACGCCACTCACGGCGTCCACAATAGCCTCACGGCGTTTTATCAAACGGTTGAAAAAAGTGGATTTACCTACATTGGGGCGTCCCACTACAGCTACTATAGCACTCATAATATACCTACTTATTTTTTGCAAAGATAGAAAATAATTAACAAATGGCAATTATCTTCTTATAAACGCTGTTCTTTTTTGTAGGGATTAGGACGATATCCTTCCATTAAAGCATCGTTTTCCATTATAAACGGAATGGCATTGGGTTGCTCCCACTCTACATCATATCGGTTCATTAAATAATCACTGAGCTGAGTGCGATTGGCAAATTTTATCGCCTGATAAGGTTCTTGGAAAGCGAGTTTTTCGATAAAGAGTAGCTTGCCTTCAAAAGGTACTAATACCCCTACGTGTCCCACAAAGAGAGTGTTCTCTTCTGGGGTGATTTGGGAATGGAAGACTGCCGATATGAGCGATGCCTTAGTAGGGTCGTTTTTATAACGGAAATCAATACCGCGTTCTTTCCACGCCTGTTGCATCGCCTGCAAATGAGTGTTTATATCTTTAGTATTAGTAGTGGGCACCTCGGTAAAGAGGGTGAAAAAGTTGTTTTCTTCCTCTGGGGTAAAGAACTTTTTAGGGGTATTGTTCAAGGACTCTCGGTCTATAAAAAGTACTTCGTCTTCCTCTTTGGTAGCAAACTTTTTATCTGCAGGAAAAGCAATCAAATCACGCAAGAGGGTAAAAGAGGTAAGACGACAGTTATAACCTTGAAACATAGGGTATTTAGACGTCCAAATGCTTTGTATAGCAACCTCATCATACTTAGGTAGCAGGCTATCAATAGTTACAAATCCTTTGGGTACTAAGCCTGCTTTATCGCCTACTGTTTGGTTGAAAAGGGCTACACTCTCCAAAAAAGAGGCTACATTTTGCTCAGCTATTCCCGCTGCTGTAAGGGCTTTTTGCACTTCGTCTTGAGTAGCGGTATCTACTAAATTAGAATAAGTGAGAGTAACAGCTGTCTTTTCAGTTGTTACTTTCTTCTGCTGGCAAGAAATTGCTCCTAATGAGAGAATTGTTATTAGTAAAAGTTTTTTCATTTGATGTTATTTTAGACTTTTCTTTTTAGTTTTAAAATGTTTTTCCTTAGTATAAGTAGTATATATTAATCTTGCGCCACAAATGTTCATAATAGAACTATAGTAATCCTTTTTCCAAATGCCATTCTCTTTTTTATAAACGGCATCTATCTTTTTGTCGGATTTACCAAAGCTAAAATATGCTTTATTTCCTCCATCAAAGAATATGGGTTCTGAAAAAGTGAAACATTGTAGTTTTTCTGGTCTGTAAATAAGTTCTTTCAATTTTTTGTATACTTTCCAAGCTTCTTTTTCTCTTCTTTTTTTACTCCAATACCATTTTACAGTTACAAAAAAGGTATGCGGACGAACAAAACGTTCTTTGTCTTTTATGTTTCTCTTTGTAAAAACAAAATCTTGAGTATCAAATGATGGTAATAAACTATCTTGAAAACATTCTCTTGCCTTTTTGAATACTTGAAAGTCCCAATACGATGATTCTGGATTTTTTTTTCGCTCCTCAATAGCTTTTATAACACCTTCTGCATCGTTAGATAATGCTGAGCTGCGACCGTAAAAAGGCTTTTCTTTTGCATACTCAAATTCATAAGCTGAAGGTATATAGGGCGGTTCTAAGTAAAAATATTCATAATCTTCAGGAATAAAATCCTTATATACTTGATTAAAAAATTCTTCTTTGCTTTCCTCTTGCGAAAAGAGCAATTTAGAACAGAACAACAATAAGAAGGTTATTTGTTTTTTCATATTTGTTTGATATAATTAAAGTTATATGTTGCTCTCATAATAATAAGACTGTTCTATACCTTTAAAAATTACTTTACGGTCATTTACTTTATCAGTAAGGGCTGGTTGCAACAAAAAGCGCAATTCCAAATCGTTAATAGGGCTACGCTCCATTGCTTGGAGGTAAGGAGCTTTATCTATCAGTTGCCAATTCACTACTTTGCCTAAGCGTTTTTTGAGTATCAAGTCGAGCCATATACGAGTAGCACGTCCGTTGCCTTCCATAAAAGGGTGGGCAATATTCATCTCTACGTATTTGGCTACAATTTCTTCAAAAGTATTTTCAGGCATTTGGTCTATTACGGGTAGGATAGCGTGCAAAAACATCGCATTGGCAAACTTAAAACCGCCCTTGCTGATGTTTAGCCGACGTATCTCACCCGCAAAATCGTAAAGCCCCTCAAAAAGATAGCGATGTATCTCGCATAATCCTTTAGTGGTACCTACTTCTATCTGCTCTATAATCCCACTCTCAAAAAGATGATAGGCATTTTGCAAACTTTGTGCGTCGATTTCTTGAGTATTCATCTTCAATTTTCTCTGTTTAATGTATATACTAAGCTTGTATGTCTCTCTCCTATAAGTGGAAACAAGAAATCTTCAAGGGTATGATGATAACGGAATCCACATTTTTCAAGTACTCGCTGTGAGGCAATATTTTCCTCGTATGCGCCTGCCCATAGCTGGGTAAGGTGCAACTCTTCAAAAGCATATTGTATTACCCTTAGAGTAGCTTCAGTAACATAGCCCTTACCCCAAAAGTCTTCTCCAAGCCAATAGCCTATTTCAGCTTCATTTTCTCCTATAGGGAGATTGCTCTCTCCTTGCAAAAGCAAGCCTATACTACCAATAGGTGTGTTATTGGACAGACAAATAGCAAAACTATGAGCCTTGCTAAGGACAACCTCAATAATCTCTCGGCTCTCCTCCACACTTTTGTGAGGAGACCAACCGCACCGCTTGCCTATAATAGGGTTGTGCGCTTGTGTGTATAAGGCTTCGGCATCGGTAATTTCCCAAGGGCGAAGCAAAAGGCGTGTTGTATGAAGTGTTTCCATAAACTTAGTTATAATTGTTTTAAGCGTTTTTCTACTTTGATATAAGTAATCCATTAATTAACGTGAGTTCGGCGTAAGTAATTATTTAAAAATCAGAAAAAATATTATAAATCTCCCACAAAGCCAGCGAGGGCTCACAGC
>NZ_KB291394.1:43582-63288 GCF_000318295.1 Capnocytophaga sp. oral taxon 326 str. F0382 | reverse complement strand
GCTGTAAATCAATATTCTTTTATATCGAAGTGACATTAAATAACAATTATAAATTTAACAAAGCTAAATATGATGGAATAAAAAAAATGACAATTAGAACAAAAGTTGTTTTTTGTTTTTGTGAATGTAGAAATAGAACTATATTGTCCCGAATTGCCAAAGTGCAAAGATAGTGAATAACGAGATAAAAGCAAATAGAAAACAAAATTATTTTCGTCAAGAGGTATTTACCCTAACTACCAACAAATCTACAAAGAAATGGATAGTTATTTAGGTGAAAAAGGGTATAACCGACAATTGTTTGAGCGCGACAAAGAGACAATACGCGATGAATGGCACTATGATTTGAGATTTGAGGATGAAACTTATGCGCTATACGAAGATGAAAATCAGTTGATAGTAGACGATCTATTGGCAGCTTACATCTTGTTTATCGTGCAAAACCAAGACGGCAAACTACCTGAATGCGTGATTACAGAAACTCGTCAGCATACGGGTACAAACCATATAGCCGACTGTATAGAGGCTATAGAAGCACGTAAAGAACTGCACATCACTTACTATGACTACCGCGATGAGCAAACCAAAGCCTATACACTACAGCCTTACAAACTAAAGCATAAAGACTATAAATGGTATGTATTGGCAGTAGATAAACAAGATAATAGTGTGCCTTTTAAAGCTTTTGCCTTAGAGCGCGTGCGTTCGTTAGAAATAGGTGCTACCTTCCGCCCTAATAAGCAATTAGATTTCTACAGCACATATTACAATGCTTTTGGGATGTTTACCGATGCTAAAGCCGAAAAGGTAGTGTTACAGTTTGATCACCGAGATGGCAACTATCTCAAAGCCTCGCCTATTCACCACTCACAGAGAATTATAGCTGAAACCGCAACCCATATCACCTTTGAACTCTATGTAAAACCCACTCTTGATTTTATTATGGAATTGATGAAACGCAGTTGGTCGCTTACTATATTAGAACCTACTCACTTGCGAGATACTTTTGTAAAATATTGGCAGGAAGCAGTGAAGAGAAATTTGGAAGTGCGTTAATTTGTTGATTGCAGTTTTAAAAAGTTTTGCACTTCATCTGCTTTTATTATAGGAAGTTCTATAGTATTGCGATTGATTTTTTGATGGTATAAATTATGCCATTCTTGTAAAGTTATTTTGAGTAAGTTGGCTCTTTGTACTAAGTTATCAGCGACTATTAGAAGATAGTTACACAGTCCTAATAACTTAAAATAGTGTTTCTTTTCTATTTTACCAATTGATAATACGAAGTAAATTTCTACTTTCTGACTTATTTCGAAGATGTTTTTTAAAGTCTCAAAGTAAGTAAAGGCAAAGTTCTCTATATTTTTTATAAACACAATGATATGAGGAACTTTATAGAGTTCTTTATGCTGTTTTTTATATCGTTTTGCTATTTCTTTTTGTAAAATGGTAAACATTTTAAGTGTTTTTCTTTCATCTTGTGCGTCAACAGAGAACATTCGTACATTTTTAGAATGCTTATGGTAAAGCATTGTCCAGCGTATTTCTTGTACTAATAGTTCTCTTTCATCAGGGTTATTTCCCTCAATAAGTATAGGACTTATCTTGGCGATATCTACAAATTTCACTTTTTCAATAGATATGCCTAAAGGTACAGGAAGCTTCATTTTTTGGGGAGTACTAATTTGCAAAAGATCTTGAAAGTTTTTCATATTGTGTGATATTATAACTTATTGAGGGCAAAGATAATATAGGGGGTGTATCATTTTGTGATACTATGGTAAAAAAAGAGTGCCAAAACAATTTTTGGCACTCTTTTTTGATTGTTAAGAATAAGAATTATTCATTTAATAGTGAATAAATCCAGTCAATAAAAATTGGACGATTATCTCTATTACTTGCTTTGCCTTCTTTCTTTTCATACCAATCATTGGTTACGTAGTATTCCTTACCATTGTATTGAAAAAAAGGTTCTGTATAATATCTATTTCTACCATTTTTATCTTTAGTAGAGTTATTACTATTCTTTTCAAGTAAAATAGGGAAGTAGTGACCTAAGTTTTCCTTACATTCCTGAGCATCAGTTAAGATAGCGAGATTATCTTCCAATAATCCGTAATCTTGCATAAGTTTGAGACATTGGAAAGCAAATTCCTTATTCCCAAGCTTATTAACATTCTCAAAGTCTTCATCTATGAAAATGGTTCTTGTTTCAGAATCTCCTTTTTTCTTTCCTAAGAAATGAATCCATTTGTTATTAATAGCTTTTTTAGCTAACTCAAGGAATTTTTCATTAGGTTTCTCTACTTTAACTTTACCATTCATTAAAGTCTCAGGCTGATATAACTCAATACAAATAGCTTTGATAAGATTTTGTATTTTACCATTTATTGGATCTTGCACCTCAGGTTTGTCCATTATGTAGTTTAGATAAGTAGGAATAATTACTATATTCCATAACGAACTAAAATAATAAGGATTATGGGTAGTGTTAGACCATACGTGAGAAAGCGTATAGTTTATAAAATCACTATTGTTAGTGCTTATAGTATATCCCGTAGCTTTTTGAATAGCCACAACCACTGCCTGATTACCTGTACTATCAAAACTAACCTTTACCTTACCGTCTTTAAAAAATAAAGCTTCTTCTTTAGCAATTTTTCTTATCACTGGTTCTGGTTTGCTTTTTAAAGCATTCTTTTTAGGTTCTGCCACAAAACACTCATTAAGATAAGTTTTTCCAAACCTAATATTGATTTTAGCGTTATTGCTAATGTCAGAGAGCATTTCTTTTGCTCTTTTCTCCACCTCTTTTTTTTCAATAAAAAGGCAAGATTTTACAAAATGTTCAATGAAAGCGTCTTCGTTTCCATTGAAAAGAGTTTTAATAAATTCTTGGGTTCCGTTCATAAATTTGTAATGTTTTAGTTTAACGCCCCAAAAGTACTAATTATTTTCCTTGTTGCCAAATATAAAACGTTAGAATTTAGGGCGTTAGAATAATTTTTTTATTGCTTATTAATTATTTGAAATGCTTGTTGTGATAATAGCTTTTCTATTTCGGCAATGAGGACTATAGGGTTGAGCTCCTTAGCAAGCTTTTTGTCGCGGAAGATATTCTCTGTAACTTCCTTTATTTCAAGAGGTTCGGTGAGGGTTAAAGTATGCTCTCTAAGGGCGACTACTATCTTACTCAGTTGCGGATAGTTGTTATTGGGCAACGCATCAAAAATGGGAGAGATAATTCTCTTTGGATGAATAGCTATTGAAAAAGAGGGTGGATAATACTCACTGTGGTCGATTACAAAAGGGACTATTTCGCCATTGGGCATAGCACTGTACACCGCTTCTTGATTGATGAGCAACTGCCCGCTTTTCTTTAGAACATCTATATATGCTACATTACTGATTTTCTTAGGGGTATCGCTGATAAGATAGGTAGCCTCATTGCTGATGCGGAGAAGCATTTCTTCAAAAAGATCACGCTCCATACTGTTGAAAAAACGCCTTATCAAAAATAATGAAAATGCTACTTTCTCATCACTACTACACAATTGAGTGTATAGCAAGCTATTGACTAAAGCGTCCTTAAACGTTTTAACGCTGAGCTTTTCATTAGCTTTGCGTTTGCCGTCGCGTTTTCTTCGCTTTAAAAGTTTGTTTATGTATTCGCCAAGTGCTTGTGCTCTATGCAAATCGGCTACAATCATAGTTTTGCGCGAAATCTCTCCTTTTTTAAAGGCTACAATCTTTTCAAAGATAGTTTCTTCAAAAGAAGGGGCTAAAATCTCAGTCCGCTCATACCACAGAGTGTTATCGTGCTTATACTCAAGCATTGTATCAAATACCTTGTGAAAATCGACGACCTTTTTTACGGTTGCTTGCTGTTGCACATAATCGGCAAAACTACCGATGAGGTGGATGCCTTGTTTAAAACTCTCCTCTAAGGTGTCCCACAGTTCAGAATATTGCTGATACAAAGCGTAAGCATCACTGATAAACACTATTATACGTGGCTCACAGCTCTCACATTTCAAGCGTTTTTCGTTTTCGGCAATTAGTGCTTGCAACACCTTTTGAGGTTCAGTAGCGGTAGTAAAAGCATAAGGTGCGATAACTTCTTGTAGAGCATTATCCGAGGTATTGTTACTATCTATCCATACCAACTGAACGTTTTTAGGCGTTTGCCAAAACAACAACGACAACAATACGAGTTGTAACCCCTTGTAGTTGTCGGCTGGGGTATCGTTTTTAATAGCCCAATGTGTTTCGGTAGCTAAATCAACGAGATGTAGGTTGTGATTATCGATTCCTAAGGCAATAGGCAAGGTCATAGCTGCATTTCTGAATTGTTGAGCGCAGAACAATTCGCTCAAATGTACCCAACGAGTACTTTGGTTAGGAATCGCGATGTGTACAAATTGTTTTTCTATGCGCTCACCTATAAAACTGTTGGGAGATAACACATAACCTTTCGGAAAGGCTTTTTGCACTCTTTCAAAATCATTTTGCCGAAACAACGATTTCATTTTCACCGAGAAAGTGTTCTGCTTTCGTTCAATAGTAGGGTGAAAAGTCCCTTTGAAAGGCAGTTCAAGCAATTGGAGCGTTTCCTTAATATAACGCTCTTGTTCAACAATTTCGCGTTCTAAAAGCGCGCGCATAGTCATTTTTGACTGACCGAGCAGTGCCACTGGCAACTGCATTAATGATTTTTGTTTTTCCATAAGAAAAAAATAATAATATTATCTATATATATCGTTTTTTCTCTCAGATATAAGTAAAACGCAAAAAAGTTATTAACATTTTTCTTATATTACTGATTATCAATGCTATATTTTTTATACTTTTTTCTTGCCTAACTTACAACAATACACACCAGAGTTTTTTAGTATAAAAAAACTTTGCTAAGAGTCCTAAAACTCTTAGCAAAGTCTAATTTCTATTTTCTAATTCCTAACTCCTACTTCTTGTACAATTCCAGAAACTCGCGGACGGTTTCAAAGTCGTCAAAATGGTGTTTTACGCCTTTAATTTCTTGGTAAGTTTCGTGTCCCTTACCGGCGATGAGGATGATATCGCCTTTTTGGGCGTTCTTACAAACGGATTGTATTGCCTGACGGCGGTCGGTAATGGTTTGTACTTTGTGGAAGTGTTGTGGCTGTACCCCTTGTTCCATTTCGGCAAGAATCGTCTCAGGTTCTTCGTTGCGAGGATTGTCGGAAGTGAGGATGACATTATCGCTGAGGGTTGTAGCGATATCAGCCATTATAGGGCGTTTGCCTTTGTCGCGATTGCCCCCACAACCCACTACAGTAGTGAGTGTCTCGTTGTGAGTGCGTATATCGTTGATGGTTTTTAGAACGTTTTCAAGGGCATCGGGGGTATGAGCATAATCTACGATGGTAATCACTCCCGTAGCCGATACAGCGTACTGGAAACGCCCAGCCACGGGTTCTATAGCACTGATGAGTGTAAGCGCCTCAAGTTCGTCAATACCTAAAAGTGTAGCTGCTGCATATACCGCCAAAAGGTTGTAGGCATTGAACTCCCCTATGAGTTTTGTCCATACCTCGTGCTGATTGATGCGCAACAGCAAGCCGTCAAATCTGCTCTCAATGATATATGCTTTATAATCTGAATAGGTTTTGAGAGCATAAGTTTTCTTTTGGGCTTTGGTGTTTTGTAGCATAAAAGCCCCATTTTTATCATCGTTGTTTACTAAGGCAAAAGCGGTAGCAGGTAACGCATCAAAGAAACGCTTTTTCACATCGCGATAGGCAGCGAAGGTTTTGTGATAATCGAGGTGATCGCGGGTGAGGTTAGTGAAAATACCTCCTGCAAATTGTAGTCCTTCGGTGCGATGCTGGTCAATGCCGTGAGAGCTGACTTCCATAAAGCAGTATTTCACCCCTTGTTGTACCATTAAATGCAGATAATAATTCAGTTGAAGAGGGTCAGGAGTGGTGTGAGTTGCTTCAAAACGCTGGTCGTCTACGTATACTGCTACGGTAGAGAGCAAGCCTGCTTTTTGTCCTGCTTTTCTAAACAATTGGTAGAGAAGCGTTGCAATAGTAGTCTTTCCGTTAGTGCCTGTAACACCTACTAAGGTAAGTTTTTCGGAAGGATTGCCATAGAAGTTAGCCGCGATAAGAGCTAAGGCACTATGGGTATTAGGAACTACTATATAGCTTACATCAGGCAAGGGCTGTTGAGGTAATTGCTCACATACAATAGCAGTAGCGCCACTGTGTATAGCTTGGTCTATATATTCGTGTCCGTTAGATTGAGTGCCAGAAATAGCAACAAACATACTTCCTTTTTCTACCTTGCGAGAGTCGAAACAAACGGAAGTAATAGGTTTGCCTTCTTCATAAAGAGAAGCCTTTATAGAGATGTTTTTAAGTAATGTGTTTAAATTAGTCATTAGTCAATTTATCAATTTGTTAGTTATAAGGAGCATAGTCAGGGTATTGGGCTTTCATTTCGTTGATAAATTCGTTCCAGCCGTATTTTAAGTATTTCTTATTGGGAATAAACTCTCCTGCCCCTATATCTAAATCACCTGAACAAGGTACGCGAAGATGTGCCCAACTCACTTGCTGTGTTTTCTGTGTTTGTTTGCTTGTCCACGTTCCAATAAAAGCATTGTTGAAATAAGGGTCAGCTCCTTCATAGAAATCGTTATACTCTAAATTTCCTTTGTTAGAAATAGCCCAACAAAGTAATACTTTTCCCTTAAAAATACCTGTTGCAGGGAGGTTTTCATATTCATCAAAAAGAAAGTTACCTTCAGCAATTCCTTCTTCCTTAAAGTTGTTTTTTTCAGTATTTAAAAGTGTTTTTAGTGTGTTTATAACAATAGTCCCTCTAAACTTACGGGTGTTTTTGGCTACACGCATCCAGCCTTCTACTTGGTATAATGATGGTTGTGTATTGTCTTTTTTAATACTTGTAAACTGAACTACCAATCGCTCTTTGTGAATGCCAATCGCACCCAAAAAATCAGTTTCTTTATATAAAAGAACAGGGGTAAAGTCCATTTTAGCAATAGAGAGATTGCAAGGTTTTATTTTAGTGTAAAAACTTGCTATTGTTTGCTCTAAATCTTTGTAAGAACAAGGTTGTGCTACAGCTAATGAGGTGATGAAAACGAATGTTGTGATAAAGAATATTTTCATATTATCATTTTAAGAGTTCAAGAGGCTGTTCAAAAAGTTTTTCTTTAGGGGCGTTTGCAAAACGCCCTTACATAACACACTCTAAAAGTAATTGATTATCAAAGTGTAGCGACGCAATCATTTGCTAATTGGCTAATTGACTAATTAGTTAATTCTCCACACTGTAAAACTACTATGGTATTGCGCGCTACTTTGGCACCTTTGGCAACCGATTGGCTACTTACTTTGCCTTCACCCGAAAATTTTACTCGTAAGCCCATATTTTCGAGTAGGGCAATGGCGTCCATTACATTCATACCCGTAAGATCGGGCATTACAGTTTTGTATTTTGCAGCCTTAGCGTAGTAATCTTCATAGTTTTTAGTAGTTTTTCCCGATACATTTTCTACATCTTCTACGGTGTCCATCAACAGTGAATTAGTATAGATTTTATGAGCTATACTTTTGAATACAGGTCCCGATACATCGGCACCGTAAATCCCCACACTGCGGTCGGGTTCGTGAATGACTACTATACACGAGTATTTTGGGTTATCTACCGGAAAAAATCCTGCAAACGAGGATATATAACTCAGTTTGCTTGCATCCGCATTGGCGTAGTTTTTACGAGCAGTTCCTGTTTTGCCTGCCATCGAAAAATCGGGGGAATAAAGTCGGTGTCCTGATCCATACGAACGTCTCACTACATCGGCGAGCATTCCCTTAACTTTATCGGCAGTTTGTTTAGAGCAAATTTTTCCATTGATAATCTCTACATTAAACTTTTCTATTGCTTTGTTCCATTCTTTTACTTCCTTGATCATTCGGGGTTTTACCATCACTCCCCCATTGGCAATAGCGTTGTAGAAAGCCAAGCTCTGCAAAGGGGTAATTTTTACGGCATAACCTATGGCCATAGATTCGAGGGTCACCCCACTCCATAGCTTGTCGCGTGGTGTAGGAATAAAAGGAGCTCCTTCACCTAAGATGGGTAAGCCTAACTGCTGATTGAGATTCATTTTTAGCAATTGAGAGGTAAAATCCGAAGGGGTTTTCGCAAATAGTGAGTGTACTAACTCGGTCATCCCCACGTTTGAGGATACCGAAAAGGCTTTGTTTAAGCTAATGCGCCCTGTGAAGTGATGTTGTGAATCTTGAAAAGTCTTATCGTAGTACTGTTGTTTTCCGTCTTTTATATCCACTACATAAGTGGTGTCGATATTGCGGGTTTCCATAGCAGCAACAACAGTCATCAATTTGAATACCGACCCAGGTTCGTGAGCTTCACCTATAGCAAAGTTATAACGCTCGGCATAGGTGTCGTTTTTTTTGTTTAATTCAAGATTGGAAATAGCTTTTATCTCTCCTGTACTCACTTCCATTACAATCACGCAACCGTGCTGAGCTTTGTATTTCTTAAGCTGGGTGAGCAGAGCGTGGTGTGCAATATCTTGTATGTTGATATTGATAGTAGAGACTACATCATAACCATCTTTAGGTTCTATAATATCAAACCCACTGGCGAGTTTCCACTGTCCTTTGGCGATTTTCTGTTCTAAGCGTCGTCCTTTAGTACCCAAAAGGTAATTGGCATAAGCACCTTCAAGCCCTACACGGGTAGTGTAACCAGTTTCATCGGTACGCGCATAGCCAATACTGCGGTGAGCAATCCCCCCTAACGGATATTCGCGTTTGATGTTTTTCTCTATAATGATTCCCCCTTTGTAGGGGCCTTTGTCAAACAGTGGAAATTTTTTGATACGTGCGTATTCACTATAACCTAAATTGCTAGCTATCAGTAGATATCTGTTCTTTAAATTGCGCTCTTTTTTAAGTAGATTCAAATAGTAGTTACTTGGACGACCAAACATCTTTGAAAGGGAATCACTTAGCGGTTTTACATATTTGTTAAAATTAGCTTTAGAAGGGGCAATTCCGTCCCAACGAATATCGTAACGAGTTACCGAGGTAGCCAATAAACTCCCATCATCGGAATACAAATTGCCTTGACTGGGGATAATATCAGCCTCACGCAAGGTAGTTTCGTCTACTTTGGCGCGATATTCATCACCTTCTATTTGTATTTTGATAAGTTTTACGGCTATTATTATAATCATCAGCAGGATTACCAATGCTACAAAGTAAGTGCGTGCGGTTATTTTTTTGTCGCTTTTTTCCAATGCTTTACCTCCTTATTGTTTTGTTATTCTTCTACAATTACTTTAATTTTTTGTGGTGGTTTCTCAGGCTGCTTGAGTCCTTTAGATTCTAATTGTTCTAACAGCGACGACTCTAATCGCACCTTCTGTAAGCGCGAACGCACATCTACAAACTGACTTTTGAGTTCATTCACCTCTTCATTCAGTTTAGCAATTTGGTGTACTTTGGCATCTACCCGCTGTGAACTGGTAATCATTATGATAATCAGCACAAACAGAAAGCCTACAAACATCCAGCTTTTAAAAGCGTCTTTGCCTACAAAAAACTTTCCGCGTAGTATATTTTTAATTTCGTCGGTAGCTCTTCCCATTTTTTAGTTATAAAATTAAGAATTAAGAGTTTATGCGTTCAGCAATGCGAAGTTTAGCACTGCGAGCTCGGTTATTCATTGCAATCTCACTATCGGTAGGAGTGATAAGTCCGCCTACTTTTTTAAACGGAACTGACACATTGCCAAACCAATCTTTTTCGGGAGTGCCTTCTAATTGTCCGTCGCGTATAAAGCGTTTCACGGCACGGTCTTCAAGCGAGTGATAGCTGATGAGACTGATGCGCCCCCCAGTTTTCACCACATCGGGCAGTTGTAACAAAAACGATTCTAAAGCTTCCATTTCACCATTCACCTCTATGCGTATTGCCTGATAGATTTGCGCCAACACTTTGTTTTCCTTGAACTTGGGTAAAAAACTCTTTACAGCCTCTTGTAACTCACTGCCTAATTGAATAGGCTTCTGTGCTCTATAATTGATAATCGCTCGAGCAATAGCTTTAGCGTTTTTCAGCTCACCATAGTTGAAAAACAATCGGCTTAAATCTTCTTCATCATATTCATTTACAATTTCTTTAGCCGAAACCGCTGCATTTTGGTTCATACGCATATCCAAAGTTCCTTCAAAACGAGTAGAAAAGCCGCGTTCGGCGACATCAAATTGATGAGAAGAAACCCCAAAATCACCTAAAACCCCGTCTACTTGTGTGACACCATAGAAACGCAAGTATTGTCGCAAATATTTGAAATTCTGCTGAATGAGAGTGAAACGGTCATCGGCTATAGCATTGGCAGCTGCATCAGCATCTTGGTCGAAAGCAAAAAGCCGCCCCTCATTGCCTAAATGTTTAAGGATTTCACGCGAATGACCACCACCGCCAAAAGTAACATCTACATAAGTGCCATTGGGCTTAATTGCCAAACCTTCAACACTTTGTTGCAACAAAACGGGAATGTGATAAGAGGAATTATCGTTCATATTACAGAATGTTCTTAAACCAGAGGGCAAAGGTACAAATAATTAGCGAATTAGCAATATTTTGTTCGTTTCAGTTTCTTTTTGTAATTTTGTCATTACAAAATAAAAATCAATAAGAAATGTCAGGAAATTTAGCTGACTACTAAACACTAATTCTATGTTAAAAGATATTTTAAACTTTCGTAGGGCGGTACGCTATTATGAGCCTACGCCCATCAGTGAGGAAAAGGTGCGTGAATGCCTTCAGCTCGCTACATTAGCACCTACTAGTTCGAATATGCAACTGTATGAGCTGTACCACATTACTGACAAAGATTTACTTAAAAAGCTCGCTCACGCCTGTCTCGACCAGCGTACGGCTACCACCGCACAACAGATGGTGGTTTTTGTTACCCGTCAAGACAAGCACCGCGCGCACGCTAAGATGATTTTAGAATTTGAACGAGGTAATGTTGAGCGGAACAGTCCACCTGAACGTAAAGCCAAACGCATTAAAGATAAAGAGGCATATTACGGCAAACTGATGCCCTTTGTGTACAGTCGTTTTTTTGGCTTGTTAGGCGGTTTCCGCAAATTGTTTGGGGTGGTTACCAGTTGGTTTCGCCCTATGATGCAACAACTTTCCGAAGGCGATATTCGCGTGAGTGTACACAAAAGCTGTGGACTTGTAGCGCAAACTTTTATGCTGGCAATGGCAGAGGAAGGGTACGATACTTGTCCGTTAGAGGGTTACGACAGCAGACGTATTAAGAAGTTATTGCATTTGCCTTGCAGGGCTGAAGTGAGTATGGTGATTACTTGTGGAATTCGTGAAGAACGCGGCATCTGGGGAGAAAGATTTAGATTGCCGTTTGAGGAAGTGTATAGAAATAATTAGCAAATGGGAAAATTAGTAAATATGAAAATTAGCACTTTAATTCTTAGTTTTTTACTTGCCTTTCACTGGGCAAATGCTAAAACAGAACCTGTAACTATTCAAGGAGCTGTGGGAACACTTCACGGAGTGGTAACTACCCCTGATACTGTGAAAAAATCTCAGAAAATCCCTACTGTGATTATCTTTCACGGACTGACCAGCAATAAAGACAAAAAGCTATATGCTACTTTGGCAGATAGCTTAGCGGCACACGGTATTGCCTCAGTACGCTTTGACTTCAATGCACACGGCGAAAGCGAAGGGGATTTTAAGAAAATGTCGTTAGATAATGAGTTAGAAGATGCACGGCGCATAATGGCATTTACTAAAAAACTGCCTTTCGTAGGTAAGATAGGCTTGATAGGACACTCGCAAGGAGGGGCTATCGCTATGCTTTTGAGTGCAGAATTAGGGAAGAAAAACGTTAAAGCATTAGGCTTGTTAGCACCTGCTTCTACAATTCACGACATACTATCACAAGGGGTACTGTTCGATGCCACTTTCGACCCATTGAATGTGCCTGAGGAGCTTTCCTTTTTTGGAGGGAAAGTAACTGTGGGGAAAGACTATATCCTCTCAGCACAACGCTGTAAACTTATTCAGAAAGCGAGTACCTACAAAGGCAAGGTGCTGGTGATTCACGGCACAGGTGATCGGATGACATCCTATACCTATAGCGAGAATTTGCCTTTTTTCTACAAGCATTGTAAGGTAAGTCTTATTGAAAGAGGAGACCATTTGTTTACTGCCAAAGAAGCGCAAACAGCAGAGATGATGACACAATTTATGCTGAAAAACTTGAGATAATGAATCGATTAGTCGATTTGTCAATTTGCCGATGTGCCCCAATTTACTAATGACTAAACATTAATAATTAATTTATCAAATGAAAATATATAAAATTACCAATATTGTAAGAAATGGAGATATAGTGTAAAGGTAAAATATAAGTGGCAATGAAAGGAATCATCTTAACAGATAACACTAATTACTTAGGTTTTGATAGAAATATTTCTCTATGGGGGCAAAAATCTTTTCAATATCCTATAGTTGATGATTATTTTGTGGAAGCAAAATATCTTGAGTGTCTTTTAAAAGAAAAGAAAAGTTTTATGAAAAATAATCTTCATTTATTATACTTCAGTGAAGACAGTTGTGAATACCCCAATTTTAAACAAATAGGTGTAGATTGTGGCTATTTATATGAGCCAATTGATGATTTTTATATAGGCTTTTCAATCATATACAATGAGATACTAAGAATAAACAATTCTTTTTGTGTAGAATATAAAAAACAACTTAATGAATATTCTCTTTTTTCCTCTGCTGTGCAGGCAAAATCTTTTTTACAAGAAAGAGCTTTTTTCTGTGATAAGTATAAGTTTGAAAATGCTTTTCAGAAATTGAGTGTTGTGAATATTTATTTGTACAAATAGATTATGGCTTATTTTAGAATTATCTTTAAAGAGGATAATAAGTTGTGGCAGAAGTATTTTACTTTTGCTTATCGTTTTGTGATAGGGGATAATGAGGATGTGAAATTTCCTGAAAACTACGCGCTTCAGTTTTCGGATGTGTTGAAGATACAAGCACTTAATCATCAAGGAGAGGTGGTAAGATATTTCCTCATTTAAGGTGAATGAGAAACTCAAAGAAGCCCTTTTACAATTAGCTGAACTATCTAAATTTTTAGATTTTGCTGAATTATGATTAAAAACATTTATGAACCCGATAATGAAGATGTACTTTTTTGGTTAGCCCATAATGAAAAATGGCCTGCCCCCGATTGGGATCTTTATGTGGTGAATGGAAAAAATGATGATTTGGTTTTCCAATTAGCTAATGACAAGGTGTGCCCTGAACAAGAGTTCTTCCTGCATTGTCTGTATTACTTCGTGGGTGAGGTGTATATCTCAAATGATATGGAGAAGTATCAGGAGCGTATAGACAATTTATTTAGCAAGAAAGCTCTTTTGCCTTCTGTGGTGCAGTGGAAAGAAAAAGCAGCACTTTTATTGGCAGGAAAGATTATTTTTGACAGCGATTTTTGGCTGAATTATCTCTTTTTTCAAGATATTCAAAAAAGAAATATAGAAGATTTATTATATGAAGCTAATTCTGTAGAAAAATTAAGAGAATATGCCTTGCAATTGTATACAAAAGGCTTTTCTAAAGAGGAAATATATCAGATATTCCTTAAATCCGACATCGAATTGCAGAATGATAAAACAGAAGAATCATATATAGATACATTGGAAGATGTAATGGATATGATAGTAGGTTGGTATCCAAGTAGAAATATTGATTTTGAAAATGAAGTAAAGAAAATATGAACCTATTCACTAAAAATATAAAGCGCAATGGCTATATTGTAGTAATTTGCTATATAATATTAGTTTGTTTCTACAATGTATTCAATCATATAACAAAACTGGGAATGCCTGAGCTACATTCCTTTTCATTAGAAGGATTACAAGCTCTTGTAGGAACTTTTGCTGTACCTATGATGTTGCTCTTTGAATCGTATAGACACGGTGATTGGGTGCTAAATACCATCAACAAATTCTTAATTATTGCTCTATTCCTTTTTTATATACTTCTCCCTATTGTTTTAAAAAAGAAAACTTCTTTCAATTTTAAAAACTATTTTCTCACCATAGATGTTATTACATTTTTGATATACGGACTTATAATGCTGCCTACTCTGGCTGTCGGTTTATCGGCTGTTATAGCGGTACCAGCTTATATTTTTATGCTGTATTATCGAAATCAACAGTATAAGAAAGGACTATTTAATTGAAAAAATCGTCATTCATTATTCGTCATTCGTAATTATTTATTATCTTTGCCCTGTTTAATTAACAACCTTAATAAAAATGTATCCAATAAAATTTAAACCAATCCTCAAAGAACGTCTTTGGGGAGGCACTAAACTAAAAACATTATTCAACAAACCTATTGAAAGTGATATTACAGGCGAAAGCTGGGAAGTATCAGGAGTACCAGGCGATATCTCTGTAGTAGCCAATGGAGCTCTTGAAGGTAAAAGTCTCCAAGAACTCATTGATTTATACCCTAATGAATTGCTCGGCAAACACGTACACCAGCGTTTTGGTCGCGATTTTCCTATCCTTATTAAATTTATAGATGCACGTGAAGACCTTTCTATACAAGTGCATCCTAATGATAAATTGGCAAAAGAACGCCACAATTCTTTTGGTAAAACCGAAATGTGGTATGTACTTCACGCTGATGCAGGTGCTGAATTGATTGTAGGCTTCAACAAAACAGTAACCAAAGAGGAGTATCAACAGCATTTAGACAATGGTACGCTTACTGATATTCTCAACTACGAAAAAGTGAAAGATGGCGATACTTTCTTTATCAATACAGGTAAAGTGCACGCCATAGGTAAGGGAATTATCATTGCCGAAATACAACAAACCAGTGATATCACCTACCGCGTGTACGACTTCAACCGTCGCGATAAAAATGGCAACTTGCGCGAACTCCACACTGAACTCGCTCTCGATGCAATCGACTATGAGAAGAAAGACGACTTTAAAGTGCAGTACTCTCAAAATGCTAATGAGGTGAACAAAGTGGTGAATTGCCCTTATTTTATCACCAATTTACTGCCTCTTACAGCCGGATATGAAAAACAACTCTCTACCGATGATTCTTTCCATATCTATATGTGCGTAAAAGGCGAAGGTATAATAGGTGATGGCACTACCGAATTACCTATCAAGCAAGGTGAAACAGTGCTTTTCCCTGCTTCTTGCCACAAATTAGAGGTAAAAACCAAAGGAATGGATTTATTAGAAGTATTTATCTAAAACTAAAAATATGTTATATCGTTCAAGAATTAAGGGATTAGGATTTTACGTCCCTGACAATGTAGTTACTAACGACGACTTATCCAAACTAATGGATACCAGTGATGAATGGATTCAAGAGCGCACTGGTATCAAAGAGCGTCGTCACGCCCTAAAAGGCAGTGATACCACTACCTCAATGGGGGTAAAAGCGAGCTTAAAAGCTATTGAAGCTGCTAAAATCAATAAAGAAGAAATAGACTTTATTGTGTTTGCAACCCTCAGTCCCGACTTTTATTTCCCAGGTTGCGGGGTATTAGTACAAAAAGAATTGGGCTTGCCTAACGTAGGGGCTCTCGATATTCGCAACCAATGTTCGGGCTTTCTTTACGCGCTCTCTGTAGCCGACCAGTATATCAAAACGGGGATGTACAAAAATATTCTTGTGATAGGTGCTGAAACCCAATCACCTGCCTTAGATATGAGCACACGCGGTCGCAATATGGCAGTGCTCTTTGGCGATGGTGCTGGGGCTGCTATCGTTTCTCGCTCCGATAACCCCAAACGCGCTATTCTCTCTACTCACTTGCACAGTCAAGGTGAGCACGCCGAGCAATTGGCAATGATAGCCCCTGGGGTAGGTACCAAATGGGTGCCTCAAATATTGGCTGAAAACGACCCTGATGATGTGAGTTATTACCCTAATATGAACGGTCAGTTTGTATTTAAAAATGCTGTAGTGCGCTTTGCCGAAGTGATTGAAGAAGGACTAAAAGCTAACGGACTTTCTCGCGAAGATATCAATATGCTGATTCCTCACCAAGCTAATTTGCGTATCTCACAATTTGTACAACACCAATTCAAACTCACTGATGAGCAGGTGTTCAACAATATAATGAAATATGGTAACACTACCGCCGCTTCTGTGCCTATTGCTCTTACTGAAGCAGTTCAACAAGGCAAAATCAAGGACGGCGACCTCGTAGTACTTGCTGCTTTTGGTAGTGGTTTCACTTGGGCAAGTGCTATTATTCGTTGGTAGCCACAACGTGGCAAGCAATAAAAAAAGCTGTTGAACATTACAACTTGTTCAACAGCTTTTTTCTATCTCCTAACTTCTAATTTCTAACTTCTAATCTCTAATACAATAGGACAGTGGTCGCTGTGTTTTGCCTCAGGAAGGATAAGCGCACGTTCCATTCGGTTTTCTAAAGGGGCAGATACTAAGTGATAGTCAATCCGCCAACCTTTGTTGTTGTTGCGAGCATTGGCGCGATAGCTCCACCACGAGTACTGATGTGGCTCTTTGTGGAAGTAACGGAAACTGTCAATAAAACCACTCTTCATAAAGGTATCTAACCACTCACGCTCTACGGGCAAGAAGCCTGATACAGTAGCATTGCGCACGGGGTCGTGTATATCGATTGCCTCGTGACAAATGTTGTAATCACCACAGATAACGAGGTTAGGCACTGTTTGTTTGAGCTTATCAATATACTTTTGGAAGTCAGCCATAAAAGTGAGTTTGAAATCCAAACGATCGGGGTTCGTACCTGAGGGCAAATAGAGACTCATTACTGAGAGTGTCTCAAAATCAGCACGAAGTACCCGTCCTTCCTTGTCCATATAGTCAATTCCTGTGCCTACTTCCACGTGTTTAGGTTCGATTTTAGAGAGAATAGCCACACCGCTATAACCTTTCTTTTCGGCACTGTGATAATATTGGTAAGTATACCCTAATTCGGTAAATACTTCTGTAGGTATTTGGTTTTCAATGGCTTTTATCTCTTGCAGACATAATACATCGGGATTAGCACTTTTTAGCCAATCGGCAAAGCCTTTAGTAAGGGCTGCCCTTATGCCATTTACATTGTAACTGATAATCTTCATTAGTAGCCGGTTCCTTTCTCTCCTTTTAAGATAGCAATTCCGTTAGAAGTACCTATGCGTTCTACGCCAAGGTTTACATATTGCATAGCAGTTTCATAGTCGCGTATACCTCCAGAGGCTTTTACTTTAGCCTTATGTTGCACACATTCTTTCATCAGTTTTACATCGGCGAGTGTTGCGCCCCCCGTACCAAAGCCTGTAGAAGTTTTCACAAAATCGGCTTTAGCATCAAGGGCTAAACGGCAAGCCAAGCGTTTTTCTTCATCAGTAAGGTAACAAGTTTCGAGGATAACTTTCAGCACGCGGTTTTCACCCACACAGCGTTTAAGAGCGATAATTTCGTCCAATACTTGATTGGTTTTCCCTGATTTGAGCCAACCTACGTTCAGCACCATATCAATTTCATCAGCACCATCGGCAAGGGCTTCACCCGTTTCAAAATATTTGGCTTTAGCCGACATTGCTCCTAAGGGGAAGCCTACTACGCTACATACCTTGATATCAGTACCTGTTAAGAATTTTTTAGCGGTTGCTACATAGCCACTATTCACACATACCGAATAAAAATCGTACTCCACAGCCTCTTTACAAAGAGTTTCAATCTCGCTAATGGTAGCTGTAGCTTTCAGAAGCGTGTGGTCAATGAGTTTGTTTAATTCCATAGTTTTTTTAGTTAAGAGGTAAGAAGTAAGAGGTAAGAGATAAGTATGATACTAATTTCTAACTTCTAACTCCTAATACCTATTTTAATATATTCTCGTTGATTGTAATTTTCTTTAAATGTTATAGATATATACAGATAGTTGTTTTTGCTAAAGAATATTGCTTCTTTTTCACTGTAATCAATTGTCCAATATTGAGGGCTAACAGTAATAAGTTCTTTTAAAGTGAATGATTTCGCTTGTTTTACTTTATAAAACATTAAAAATGTTCCCAAAACATCACTATATGTCCCTATTACATAGTTTCTATCAGGTGATAAGAGCGGTTCGCCTTCCATTTTAGTCTGATTACCTGTTTGTTTATCAATAAAAAGAATTTCTTGAGCTCTATAAACCGTATATCTCACTACATATTGATTTAAATCAGGTATTTCACCTAAATAATCATATCTTTCAGCATCTCCAAACTCCTCTGATGCTTCTGTATCTTCAAATGTAACAGTTTTATTTTTACAAGGAAGCTCAATCACACCATCTTGTTTTTCAATTCTTAAATTGTCGTTAGTGAGAAAATAATAGCGATGTTTCAATGCTTGTAGGTATTCCTGCTTTGAAATCTTTGCTATAGTAAAATATTTCCCCAAAGCCTTAGTATCAGAAGTGTCTCCCATTGTTTCTAAAAGCTCCTTTTCTGTAGGTTTATCCTCTTTAGCAGAATTTTCTGTTTGTATTTGAGGTTCTTCAGTAGGAGCAACACTTTCCCCTGCCTGCTGTTGCCCTTGAAAGAGGTTACAACCAGCAATAATAGTGTTAAAATAAAAGAGATAAAGTATTTCATAGATTAGTTATAATGCTATTTACTAATTTCTAATTTCTAATTCCTATCTTGATATACATTCGCTGTTTGTTAGGATTATTATGCTCGTCAAAAAAGTTTGGGATAACATTCATTGGGGCGTATAAGAAACCATTTTTACTAAAAAAGATGGGTTCTTTATCAAAATCATAGGCTGCCCACCATTTTGTGTCTTCATTTACTAAAGTTTCAATCACAAATGGTTTTATGCTTTTTATGCGATACAAAGAAATCGTTCCCACTAAATCTTCATAAGCTCTCCCTATTGTAATGATATACTTCTTATCGGGAGAGAGAAAGGGAAAACGCTCAAAATCAGTTTGCTTACCAGTAGTTTTATCTATAAAGATATAAGCATAAAAATCTTCAGAATCTTCAAAAACTAAATATTGATTGAGAATAGGAACATTCCCTACATAAGCATAGGTTGTAGAAAAAGGATCTTCAACGCTATCAGACTGGTCTTTTAGATAAACTGTTTTATGCTCACAAGGGAAGGTAAGTTTGCCATTCTTTTTTACAATTACAAGGGTGTCTTCTATGAGGAAATCTATCTTATTTCTAAGAGCTTCTTGATATTCTTCATAAGAAATTTGATCTATACTCAGGTATTTAGAGATACTATCGTTAGAATTTCCGTTAATATCTACGTTTTTTGTAAGATCATCCCTTGTGATTTTAGTTTTCAGAGTATTCCAATCACCTACATCTTTCTTTTTTATATAATCTCCTCTGTCAGTTTTGTAAAACTCATTTCCTTCTGCACTTATTTTTATTTTCTCGCCGAAAAGATAATAATCTTCCCGTTCTTCCTTATCAATCACATACAACTCCTTCTGCACTGGCACAAACACTTCTTCCTGCTTTTCTTCTACCGCAACACTTTCCCCTGCCTGCTGTTTTCCTTGAAAGAGGTTACAACCAGCTAATAATAGTG